>JADFLK010000332.1 GCA_022564455.1 Bacteroidota bacterium | reverse complement strand
CGTGCGGGGCAACGCATGGCTGGATGCGGTCATCGTATGCACGATCACGATCCGCGCCCCGGTCGGTTTCCGTTCCCTCTGGGGGCATCGGCACGGCACGCTCCGAGCGTGGCCGCAGCATGCATCATACCAAACCCGGACCGTGCAAAGAAAGGGAAATCCGGGAGGGGGACGGCCTCAATGGGGTCAAGCTCCCTCGCGGGCGGCCTGGGCTTTCTCGGGTGCCTTGGGCACAGGGCGAGGTGCGTGGGGTGCCGCAGCGTCGGGGACCGCCGCGATGAGGGGAACGGATCGCCCCAGCCGGAGGATCGCGCGGGCCTGGTCGGTGAAACGCTCTTGTAGAAAGGCCGTGGCCTTGTCGGCGCACCACTGCCGTTGGGGTGCGTGCGACTCGCCGTCGAGCGCCTCATGCCAATCGCGCAGCACTTGCCACTCTACGATCGTCACCGCTCGCAGTGCGTCCCCGCGATCGGCTTCCACGGGGAACCACTCCTCGCAGCGTTCCTCGAGTTGAAAGAGCAGGGCCAGCGCGGTCGTGTATCGCTGCTGCTCTGCGATGGCGCGGCAGCGAAGAAGGCGGGCGAAGAAAGCGGGACGCACGTGCTTGGTGGGCGGTGCGGCGAGGGCGGGTTCGAGCAGGGCGAGGGCGCGGTCCGCCAGGCCGGCGTTGAGGAAGAGGGCGGCTTGCCAGAGCGACGCGGCGCCGGCGATCCGCTGATCGCTCGCTTCGAGCATCACCGACAAGCCCGATGCCGCCGTACGCAACCGCCGGTACGCGGAGTCATCGCCGGCGGGCGTGAGACATGCCGCCAGCGCGTCGCCAAATGCGCCCAGCCGCTGAACCTCTTCCTGCCTCTGGGAAAGCCATTCCTCGTCGTCGCTCGCGGAGGGCTCGATGCCGTCGAGCGTCTCGTACTCCGGGTCGTACGTGCACTGCATGGCCGGATCGGTTATTTCGATCTGGGCAGCCGGATTGGTCTCCTGACCGTTCAGCGCAAGGTCGTTCGTGTTCTCCGTTGCTCCTTCGCTTGCAGAAGCAGGTTCGCCGCCGAACATGCCCTTCGCGTAGGCCACATCGGCCACAATGAGGACGGCAGCCAGCGCTGCCATGGCAATGAACGGCTTCAACGCGAGCGAGCCACGGGAGGCGGTTGAGGTGGTCGTACGGCGGTGTTCCACAATGTGCAGGATAAAGAGGACGGTAGTGGTTAATGCTGACCCCAGACAGAGCTTGCAGAGTGCCACGGCTTTCAGTTCGGGGGAAATAAATTGGTAACCTGTCAGGTAGACGGAGTACAGAAAGCCCATGGTGACCAATGCAAACGAGGCCTTCCGAACCGTTTCCCGTCGCGGCGGATTAACCACCGCATGACCAAAGCGAAGCGCCGCCAGCACGAGGTAAAACAGCAACCCCATCAGGACGTTGGAGATCCCGAAGAACGTACCGGCTCCGCTTTCAAACACCTCGTCGCAGGTTAGCTCGTTGGCGGCCTCGGGGCTAAAACAGCCCCGCCCGAACGCCTCCTGGAGGTACATGTCCGTGACGAGAAATACTCCGAGCAGGGCAAGTCCGAAGATGATGCGGGGGAGCCAGACGGCGGTATTCTTTGCCATGGGGGCGGAGGTGTGTGTCGTTGCTGGCAGAAAGATAAGAGGGGGGTTCGACCTAGCGTATTACGTGTTCCGTATTGCGTATTTGTTCTTCGGAACTCATGTTTAGGATTTCGGATTTGAGATTTGGAGCTTGGGACTCGCAAGGTCGCGTGGTTCGTATTGCTTATTCCGTAATGCATTTTGCGAATCAGTTCGAACGACTAGCCATTACGCAAAACGCATTACGCACTACGCACTCGGCAGTCAAGTCTGTATTACACCGGGATTGAATCGCGGGATCTCAGGATTGTGATCGGCGAGTTCGATGCCGGTTGAAATCCACTGGCGGGTTGTAACGGGATCGATGATCTCATCCACCCATAAACGTGCGGCGGCGTAATACGGGCTCATCTGCTCCTCGTAGCGTGCCTCTATTTCGCGGAGCATGGCGTTCTGGTCGTCCTCAGAGAGTTCCATCCCCTGCTTCTTCAGTTTTGAGATCTGAATTTGCAGTAGCGTTTTGGCAGCCTGGCTTCCGCCCATCACGGCAATCTGCGCAGACGGCCACGCGAAGATCAGGCGCGGGTCGTAGGCCTTGCCGCAAAGAGCGTAGTTACCCGCCCCAAACGAGTTACCGATGATGACCGTGAACTTCGGCACCACGGAGTTGGCCACAGCATTGACGAGCTTCGCGCCATCCTTGATAATACCGCCCTGCTCGGCGCGGGTACCCACCATGAATCCGGTTACGTCCTGGATGAAGAGGAGCGGGATGCGCTTCTGGTTGCAGTTCATGATGAATCGCGTGGCCTTGTTGGCCGAATCGGAGTAAATGACGCCGCCCACCTGCATCTCCGGCGATTTGCCTTTGGGGGACTCTGCTCGAACGATCCGCCGCTGGCTGGCCACCACGCCGATGCTCCAGCCGTCGATGCGGGCATAGCCGGTGAGGAGCGTTTGTCCGTAGCCCGCCTTGTACTCGGTCCACGAGCCGGCGTCCACGATGCGCGCGAGCACCTCCCGCATATCGTACGGCTGGTCACGCGTATCCGGCATCACGCCGTAGAGCTCCTCGGCCTCGTACATCGGTGCAACGGATTCCACGCGATCGAAGCCCGCGCGGTCCTGCGGACCGAGCTTCGAAACGAGGTCGCGGATGGTGGCAAGGCACGTTTCGTCGTCGGGCATCTTGTAATCCGTGACTCCGGAGATCTCAGAATGTGTGGCCGCGCCGCCGAGGGATTCCTTGTCCGTCTCCTCCCCAATAGCCGCCTTCACGAGGAACGGACCGGCGAGAAACACGGAGCCGGTGCCGTCCACGATCAGCGCCTCGTCGGACATGATGGGGAGGTAGGCACCACCTGCCACGCACGAGCCCATGATGGCAGCGATCTGCGGGACGCCAAGCGAACTCAGCCGGGCGTTGTTGCGGAAGATCCGCCCGAAGTGCTCCTTGTCGGGGAAGATCTCTTCCTGCATCGGCAGGTAGACGCCGGCGGAATCCACCAGATAGATGATGGGCACGCGGTTCTCCAGCGCGATTTCCTGCGCGCGGAGGTTTTTCTTTACGGTGATCGGAAACCATGCGCCGGCTTTCACGGTGGCGTCGTTCGCGAGGATCAGGCACAGCCGCCCGTGGATGCAGCCCAAGCCCATCACCGTGCCGGCAGCCG
>JADFLK010000016.1 GCA_022564455.1 Bacteroidota bacterium | reverse complement strand
AACTACTACAACTGGGTCAAGACGCTGCCGATTGAGGTGCGGATGGCGCAGAACCCGAACGTGACGGTGCGCTTCCGCGGCGTGATGGAGAAGTGTACGTACTGCGTGCAGCGCATCCGCCGGACGCAGCAGTATGCACACATCGAGGACCGCCCGATCCGCGACGGCGAGATTTCAACGGCCTGCCAGCAGGCGTGCCCGTCGGACGCGATCACCTTCGGCAACATCGCCGATCCGGAATCGGCTGTAGCGAAGAGCAAGCATAACCCACGCAGCTACGACGTGCTGGCTGAACTGGCCGTGAAGCCGCGCACCAGCTACCTCGCGCGACTCCGCAATCCTCATCCGAGCCTGGCCGAAGCCTGATTATGGCGACGACTTCAACATCTTACCACGACTCTTCGCTCGCGTACCCGGATGGCGTTCCGAAGACGCTTGAGGATGCGCCGCTGGTTGGCGGCAACCTGTCCTTCCACGACGTAACCGAGCTCATAGCCGGGCACAACGAGAAGAAGACCCCCCTCTTCTGGTTTTTCGGCTTCTCCGTCGCCCTCTTTCTGCTGGGGATCTTCGGCCTCTCCATCTCCTACCTCGTGTGGAACGGCACGGGTACGTGGGGTGTGAACAACCCGGTCGGCTGGGGCTGGGCCATCGTCAACTTCGTGTGGTGGGTTGGTATCGGCCACGCGGGCACGCTGATTTCGGCGATTCTCTTCCTCTTCAGGCAGCGTTGGCGAACGTCCATCAACCGCGCGGCGGAGGCGATGACGCTCTTCGCCGTGGCCTGTGCGCTCGTCTTCCCGACGTTTCATACCGGCCGGCCGTGGCTCGATTACTGGATGATGCCGGTCCCGAACCAGATGGCTCTGTGGCCTCAGTTCAAGAGCCCGCTGATGTGGGATGTATTCGCGGTTTCCATCTACGGCATGGTTTCGCTGCTCTTCTGGTACACCGGCCTCATCCCCGACCTGGCCACGCTGCGCGACCGCGCTACGGGCCTCCGCCAGAAGATCATCGGCATTATGGCGTTGGGCTGGACGGGTTCCAACCGGCACTGGAGGCACTACGACCGCGCCTACCTGATCCTTGCGGGCCTCGCTACACCGCTGGTCCTCTCGGTGCACTCGGTCGTGTCGTTCGACTTTGCGGTGTCTATCGTGCCCGGCTGGCACACCACCATATTCCCACCGTACTTCGTTGCGGGCGCCATCTTCTCTGGCTTCGCGATGGTGATGACGCTGCTGCTCGTGGCGCGCAAGGCTTACAATTTGCAAAACCTCATCACGCTCGACCACCTCGAGAAGATGAACCTCATCATTTTGCTGACGGGCAGTATCGTCGGTTTCGCGTACATCACGGAGTTCTTTATGGCGTGGTACAGCGGCGTGGCCTACGAGCAATATGCCTTCCGCAACCGCGCCTTTGGTGACTATGCGTGGGCGTACTGGATTATGATGAGCTGCAACCTGCTCCTGCCGCAGCTTTACTGGGTGAAGAAGTTCCGCCGCAGCATCCCGCTAATGTTCACGATCGCCATCGTTGTGAATATCGGTATGTGGTTCGAGCGTTTTGTGATTGTGGTATCGAGCCTCCACCGTGACTACCTGCCGTCGAGTTGGGATTATTACACGCCTACTATCTGGGACGCTGGGATCTACCTCGGCACCTTCGGCCTCTTCTTTACGCTGTTCTTCCTGTTCCTCCGCTTCTTCCCGATGGTCGCCATCGCCGAGATCAAAGGTGTATTGCCGCAGGCAAATCCTCACTATTACGACCACGGGCACGGCGACGGGCGCGCGGGTGAAGCACCGGAAGCTGCTGTTCCCACTCAAACCGATGAGGTGGGTTGATGATTAGTGCGATCAAGAACAAGCTCGCCGACCATGCCAACCAGCACGTGGGTTTGTTGGCGGAGTTCTCCGATCCCGGATCGCTGATACACGCGGTCAAGGCACTTCGCAAGCGAGGCTACACGCGGCTGGATACCTTCTCGCCGTTTGCAATCCACGGGATGGACAAAGCGATTGGCCTTGGTACGAGCCTCCTTGGCTACATCGTTTTCATCGGCGGACTGGCGGGTTGTGCGCTGGGCGTCTGGCTTCAGTGGTGGACCAGCGCGGTGAGCTACCCCATCAACATTGCAAACAAGCCACTCTTCTCCGTGGAACCGAGTATGCCCATCATCTTCGAGTTGATGATTCTATTCTCCGCACTAACGGCCGTGGGGGCCATGCTCGCGCTGAACGCGCTCCCGAAACCCTACAATCCGCTCTTCTTTTCAGAACGCTTTGCACGCGTCACGGATGACGGTTTCTTCCTCCACATCCAGGAAACTGACGGCCAGTTCGACCGCTCCTCCACGGCGCAAGCCCTTGCCGAAGAAGGCGCGCTGGCGGTCGAGTACGTCAGCCACGAAGGCGCCGAAGACGTGAGTACTAGTGCGTAATGGGTAATTGTCTCTTCCTTACGCAATACGGAATACGATTTCCATGATCCGCTTCTTCTACATCTCGCTTGTTGCCGCCTTGGCGCTTCCGCTGGCCCTTACGGGTTGCCGCGGGATGAAATCCGAACGCACGCCGATCCATCTGAACCCCAACATGGATCATCAGGAGCGGTTTGAAGAGCAAGAAGCCAATCCATTTTTCGCCGACGGCTCTTCCATGCGGATGCCCGTGCCCGGCACGGTGGCTCGCGGCCACCTCCGCACCACCGCCAACGCGCCGTTCGAGTTGGGCCGGGAAGCCTCCGGCCAGTTTGTAGCAGCGAACCCGATGGATGTGAATGCAATGCTGCTGGAGCGTGGGAGGGAGCGCTTCAACATTTTCTGTACGCCGTGCCACGGCTATGCGGGCGATGGTCGTGGGATTATCATGGTCGGCAACGGCGGGCAGGGCTACGGCTTCGTTCCGGCGCCGACGTACCACTCCGACTTCCTCCGCAATGTGCCGGACGGCTACCTCTACGGCGTGATGGCCAACGGCGTCCGCTCCATGCCGAGCTACGGGCACGAGATTGCCCCGGCCGACCGCTGGGCCATCGTTGCATACATCCGCGCCCTCCAGCTCTCGCAAGATGCGGGCCCTGAAGACGTGCCCGAACCCGAGCGCGACCGCCTGGCGACCTATAACCCCAACGTGAACGTGACCAATTGATCGTATTTCGTATTGCGTAAGGGATAGCCTAAGTACGCACTACGAAATACGAACTACTCAAACCCCCGATGGCGAATCCTCTAACTCGTCTTTTCCTCGACCCCCTCGACTCGGATCGCGAGCGGGTCGCGCGGAAGTACCAGCTCTCGGGCGATTTCCGCTGGTGGGTGGTTCCGCTGGGCATCGGCGTCGCGTGCTTAGCCCTGTCGTTGCTCGGCCTCGCCGGCGACTCGCAGCGCTTCTGGTACGCCTACCTCGTCGGCTGGATGTTCTGCGTGTCCATTTCCGTCGGCGCGCTGTTCTTCGTGATGATTCAGCACATCGTGAAGGCGTACTGGAGCGCGTCTCTGCGCCGCATCCCCGAGCTCCTCGTTGCCAACTTTCCGCTGCTCTTCCTGCTCGGCCTCCCGATTCTCCTTTTCGGGATGCAGGATCTCTACCACTGGACGCACGCCGATCTTTACGAGGTCGGCGGCGAGCACTTCGATCCGATTCTCGCGGGGAAACAGAGTTATCTGAACGTCCCGTTCTTCATCGCGCGCGTCGTCCTGTACTTTGCGCTGTGGTCGTACCTGGGCTTGCGCATGTACACGCTTTCCGTCCGGCAGGACACCGAGCCGACGGTTGAGAACACGCTGAAGCTGCGCAAGGTGAGCGCGTGGGGCATCCCGCTGTGCGCCGTGGGTACGTCTTTCGCGTCGTTCGACCTCCTCATGAGCCTCGACCCGCACTGGTTCTCCACCATCTTCGGCGTCTACTTCTTCGCGGGCAGTTGGCTGGCGTCGTGCGCGGTGCTCGGGCTCATCGGTCTGGTGCTCCGCCGCAGCGGCTTGCTGAAGATGGAGATTACGACCGAGCATTATCAGGACGTCGGCAAGTTCATGTTCGGCTTCGTCGTGTTCTGGACGTACATCGCCTTCTGCCAGTACATGCTGATCTGGTACGCCAACCTCCCCGAGGAAATCCAGTGGTACGCCGACCGCCTCTCCAACGGCTGGGAGACGTTCACTTGGGCGCTGATCATCGGCCATTTCCTCGTCCCGTTCTTTCTGCTTTTGCCGCGCATCACCAAGCGGGTGCTTCCGTTTTTCGCATTCATGTGCGTCTGGGTGTTGGTGATGCATTGGATCGACCTGTTCTGGCTTGCCTTGCCCACGATGGCCGGCGAAGCCGCGCACACCGCCGCTGCTCAGGCCGCTGTCCAAGCCGCCGAGGCTGGGCATGCCGTCGCTACCGGCCTGGATGGCGTAGTGGGTCTAGCCGATGTATCCAGCTCGCAGCCGGCCGGTTTCAGGATGGTGGACTTCACGGCTTGGTTCGGGATGTTCGGCATTTTCCTCGGCGCCACGTTTTGGCGCGCAGGACGGCATAGCCTTACGCCCTACAACGATCCCTACTTCGCCGACTCGCTGCGCTTCGAAAATGTGTAATAACTAATACGTATTCCGTATTCCGTATAGACCACTCGAACCCAGTGAATACGCATTTCGCATTTCGCAATAGACCCTCGATTCACCGCACTTTTGCAGTAGCATTGAAAACAGCGGCTCTGCCCGCGCGTTAGACCGCTCAGATGGAAGAACACACGCCCGATACTCCACAGACGCCCGATTCTGAGACATCCGCTAAAGGGGGTCACGAAGCGGATCGCCACGATGTCCGCGAGTTGGGCATTGGAGTGGAAGAGGAGGGCGTCATCGTATCCGACCTCTTTGGAGTCATGCTGGCGTCGGTCATGTCCATTGCCTGCATCGCCTTCGTGCTGTATTTCGTGTTTTTCGTAACGCGCCGCGAACATGCGCGCGACGTTGCGGCGGACGTTCCGGCCGCTCGCTATGTGGAACAGCGCGAACTCCGCGCCGAGGCTCAAGACGCCTATGCCCACTACGCGCTCAGTCCAGACGCCGAGGGCCGTTATCGCATTCCCATCGACGCTGCTATGAAGATCGTGGAGCGGGGCGCCACGGGCGGTATCGCCGCTCCGGCCTCGCGAACCGCATACAACCTTGCGTGGTTGAACCTCCACCCGGCCCCTGCCATTCATGGCGCCGGTTCGGTCGGGATGCGCGAAGAAACAGCCCCTGTCTTATTGGATTCAACAATCGTGGCGGACGCGGAAGTAGCGCCCGAGCCGGCCGAAGAACCCGTAGAAATGGAGGAGGAAACACAATAACGTGGTCCACCGTGCCCTGACGATAGGCCTCTTCGTCGCTGTCGCCGTGCCGGCGATGGGCGGTAGGGGCATGGCCCAGCCGCTCGCAACCCAATCGCTCGAAGCGCAGCCCATCGAACCCGACGCCGGTGTACCGGAGGTGACGGTGATTGAGCACCTCGGCGAGCAGATTTCGCTCGACACCGAGTTCGTGGATAGCAAAGGGGAGACGGTGAGGATGGGCGATTACCTCGGGCGTGGCCACCCGGTGATCCTGAACTTTGCGTACCACTCCTGCCCGATGTTGTGCAGCCTCGTCCTGGACGGGCTCTCGGAAGCGCTCAGGGAAACGGACCTGGAGCCGGGCCTGGATTTTGAAGTCGTCTCCCTGTCCTTTAATCACCGTGAGGGCCCCGAGCGTGCTGCCGAGGCAAAGGCGATGTACGTGGAGCGGACAACTTCTGCGAAGCCGGACATCGCCGAAAACTGGCATTTCCTAACCGGGCAGGAGGAGAACATTCGCACGCTCGCCGACGAAGTGGGCTTCGGTTTCGTGTGGCACGAGGCCACCCAGCAGTACGCTCACAACGCGATTCTGGTCTTCCTCAGCGCGGATGGTACCATCACGCGCTACCTCTACGGCATCCAGCACAACCCACGCGACTTTCGCCTCGCCACCGTGGAGGCCGGGGAGGGCGCCGTCGGCTCCACGCTCGATCGGTTTCTGCTCACGTGCTTCCGCTACGACACCACCACGCGGTCGTACACCCCCTACATTCTCAACATCATGAAAATCGGCGGCGGCCTGTCGTTGCTGGCGCTCGCCGCTTTTTTCTTCCCGAAGTGGCTGCGCGAACGCAAGCGAGGCAACGAACCCGCTGGACTCGGTCTCGATCCCGGATTAGCTGATTAACGACGTCTGCAATGTTTCTAATATCGGTGTTTTTGGCTATGCAGGACGCGGCCGCCCCGGAAGGGCGCACCGAGTTCTGGACGGACGGCGGCTCGCTGTGGCTTCCGCCCCAGAGCTCGACGACGGCGCACATTATTGACAACGCGTTCTACTTCATTCTCTACGCGAGCACGATCCTCACCATCGGCGTAACCATTGCCATGGTCTGGCTCGCATGGAAATACAAGCGGAAGTCGCACGCCGAGCACCCGCGCCCTGTCCACGAGAGCAAGCTGCTTGAGATGTCGTGGACCATCATTCCTGCTATCCTTTCGATGATTGTGTTTTTCTGGGGCTTCCGCGCGTACGTGGATACGAGCATTGCACCCAGCGATTCCTACGAAATCAGGGTGGTGGCGCAGAAGTGGTTCTGGACGTTCGAGTATCCCAACGGTATGGTGACGCAGAACGAGGTGGTGGTGCCTGCCGGGCAGCCCGTAAAGTTTGTGATGAGCGCCAGAGACGTGATACACAGCTTCTTCGTGCCTGCGTTTCGCATCAAGCACGACGTGCTCCCCAACCGCTATACCTATGTCTGGTTTAACGCGCCGGAAGAGGGCGTATACCAGGTGGTTTGCACGGAATACTGCGGCACGGGGCACTCAAACATGGGCGCGAAGATCCGTGTTGTGGGCCGCGATGCGTTCTACGAATACCTTGCAACGGGCGGGGCCGGAGGGGAAGACCTTCCGCCTGCCGAGTGGGGCGAGCGGCTTTACAGCAGCCGGAATTGCAACACGTGCCACACCATTGACGGCTCAGCGGGGACGGGTCCAACCTGGCTCGGTACCTGGGGCCAGACGCGTGCGTTCGCCGATGGAACCAGCGCCGTGATGGACGACAGCTACGTCCTCGAGTCACTCTACAACCCCGGCACCCAAATCGTGCAGGGCTTCCAGCCCCAGATGCCCTCCTACGAGAGCCTCATGTCCGACCGTGACGTGCGTGCCATCGCCGCCTACATGCGCCTGATCAACGGCGTTGCGACAGCCGCCGACACCAGCTTGGCTTTGCCCGAAGCCGCGGTCGATTCAACGGAAACTGAAACAACTCCGGCAGGCCCGGACGAATGAGTATTAATTCGTAATGCGTGTTGCGTAAGGTTCCTATTTTGACCCTTTACGCAATACGGAATACGCGCTATTCCACATGGCAATTTTAACCCAACCGGCTCCCATCGTTCCGGCAACCACGGCCTACCCGCCGGGGCACGAGCCCGTCCATAACTACCTGCGCGAACCCGCTCCGGGCCCCGATGTGAAGGGGTTCGCCCGCTACTGGTTCTACTTCAAGGGGTGGATGACCACAAAGGATCACAAGCGGATCGGGATCATGTACCTGATCTCTATTGCGACGTTCTTTGGGCTGGCCGGTATTCTCGCACTGGGGATTCGACTTGAGCAGTTTACGGTAGGCGAGACGTTCATGACGGCCGACACGTACAATCGCGTGTTTTCGATGCACGGCATCGTGATGGTCTTCCTGTTCATCATTCCCAGCATCCCCGCCGCACTGGGCAACTTCAACCTCCCGCTGATGATCGGGGCGAAGGACGTGGCGTTCCCGCGGCTCAACCTGTTTTCGCTCTACCTCTACTGGATCGGCGCCGCGTTCATTCTCTACTCGATGACGACCTATGGTGTCGACACGGGATGGACCTTCTACACGCCCTACTCGAAGGAGACGGGGACGGCGGTGCTTGCCGTGGGGCTTGGTGTGTTCATTGCCGGTTTCTCATCGATCCTGACGGGCCTGAACTTCATCGTCACCATCCACAAAATGCGCGCGCCGGGCATGACGTGGAGCCGGCTTCCACTCTTCCTGTGGTCTATTTACGCGACGGCACTTGTCCAGGTACTGGCGACGCCGGTCATCGGCATCACGATGGCATTGCTGGCACTCGAGCGCTTCATGGGCATCGGCATCTTCGACCCGGCCCTCGGCGGCGACCCGGTTCTGTTCCAGCACTTCTTCTGGTTCTACAGCCATCCGGCCGTGTACATCATGATCCTCCCCGGGTTCGGCATAATCAGTGAGCTGATGGGCACCTTCAGCCGCCAGAGGGTATTCGGCTACAAGCTGGTTGCGCTGTCCTCCGTGGCCATCGCCCTTCTGGGTTTCCTCGTGTGGGGCCACCACATGTTCACCAGCGGCCAGAGCCCGATATCAAGTGTGGTTTTCTCGATGATCACGTTCCTGATCGGAATCCCGTCGGGCATCAAGATTTTCAATTGGATCGCCACGATGTACAAGGGGAGCGTGTGGCTCCAGACTCCGATGCTCTACGCCCTCACGTTCCTGTTCCTGTTCACAATCGGCGGTGTGACCGGCATCATGGTGGGTGCGCTCGCGGTGGACATTCACCTGCACGACACCTATTTCATCGTCGCCCATTTCCACTACGTGATGATGGGCGGCACGGTGATGGCCATGCTCGGGGGCTTGCACTACTGGTGGCCGAAGATGACTGGCCGTCTCTACAACGAGCGCGTCGGAAAAATGTCGGCGCTGCTCGTATTCCTCGGCTTCAACCTGACGTTCTTCATCCAGTTCATAATGGGAAGCCAGGGGATGCCGCGCCGCTACTACGACTACGCGGACATGCCGTGGCTCCAGCCGCTGCATCAGGTTTCTACCGTGGGATCGTGGGTGCTGGCCCTCGGATTGTTGCTGGTGTTGATCAACGGCATCCATTCACTTTTTCGTGGGAAGCTTGCACCCGGCAACCCGTGGGGGGCAGCCACGCTCGAATGGAGCGCCTGCTCCACGCCGCCGCATCCGCACAACTTCCATGCGACGCCGCTCGTGACGCACGGCCCGTACGACTACTACGCCATCTACAGCGGAGACGGCGCCGTGGCCGCCGGTGAGCCGGCGCCCGTCCCGGATGTAACCATCGGCGCATCGCAGCCGGACAAACCCGACGACGAAACGAGCTGAAGTCCCTTTTTTCCGAACTATGACAGACCACGCAACAACGGTCGCTGAAGAGCACGCGCGTGATGCCGCGAACGGCCACGAGCATCACGACGTGATGCTTCGCGGCTACGACGGGGATCTCCATCCGGCGCACCTTCAGCATTACTTCGCGACGCCTCAGCAGCAGTTCGAGGCCTCGAAGCTGGGCATGTGGCTCTTTCTCGCCACGGAAATCCTTCTATTCGGTGGGATGTTCGTGGCCTACGCCATCTTCCGGGCGTGGTACCCCGAGCTCTTCGCCGAGGCCAGCACCCAGCTCAACACGATGATGGGCGCCTTCAATACGCTGGTGCTCCTTGCGTCGTCGCTGACGGTGGCGTGGGCCATCCGGGGGGCGCAAAGAGACAACCAGAAGGTGCTCTTCTGGAACCTCATCGCCACCGTCGCGCTCGCCGGGACGTTCATGGTGGTGAAGTACTTCGAGTACACCCACAAGTTCGATCTGGGCATTTTCCCCGGCGAGCACTTTGTGATGCCCGATGGATCGACCATTGGCGATCTGGGTCCGCTTGCCGATGCCGAACCGCTGCTCCTCCTGGAAGAAGACGCCGCAGCCCTTGCCGACCACGTACCTGCTGAGGCCGAGCACGCTCCGGTGCGGGGTGAACAGGCAGCGGCAGATGAGCATGTAGGCGAGGCGCACGGCCCTGGTTCGCACGGCCTTACCAATCGACGGTCCGGCCTCTTCTTCTCTCTCTACTACGTCATGACGGGCATCCACGGCCTGCACGTGCTTATCGGGATGATCGCCATCAGCATCCTTGCGTGGCAGTCGCGGCGCGGCAAATACTCCAGCGTTTACTACACGCCGGTCGAGAACGTCGGGCTCTACTGGCACGTGGTGGACATCATCTGGATTTTCCTTTTCCCGATGATGTATTTGATCTAGTGCGTAGTTCGTATTGCGTAAGGGAATCATCCCAGACGTAATACGCTCTACGAAATACGCACAACGTAATTCGTACTACAAACCATGAGCAACGACGAAAACGGCCACGCCGGCCACCACGTAAACTCGCCGAGCCTGCTGATCAGGACGATTCTGATCCTCGTTGCGTTGACATCCCTGACCGTCTTTCTTGCGCTTGCTGAGCGGGCCGGCATCATCGCGCTGGGTGGCTTCGGCGTTCCCATCGCGCTTGTAATTGCCGGAACCAAGGCTACGATCGTGGCGATGTATTTCATGGGCCTCAAGTACGACGGCGGAACGAATGCCCTTGCGTTCGTCGCCTCATTCGTGTTTCTTGCGGTGTTCCTCTCGTTCACCTTTCTCGATACGGGCTTCCGCGATGTGTTCGAACCCGGTAGCGCCATACCGATCGACATACAAAACGCGGAACAGGCCGAGCTTGAAGCGCGCCAGAACCGGTTGAACGAGACGACGGTAGCTCCGCCACTCGTTGCCTCCCCCGATACGCTGCTCCTTCCCAACGCGCCGACTGTACCTTAGCATCCCGACCCGCCAATCGGGCCGGGCATCTCACGATGTTGATGCCCGCCTCCATCATCAACCTTTTCCTGTTGATCGCCGTTCCGGTGATCGTGCTGATGACGGTCTGGGCCGTCGTGACGCTGGGGCGCGTGCTCTTCCCGGAGCGGCTTCGGAGGCGCAAGAGGGTCGCCCGCGAGCAGATGGTTTCGCGACCTGAAATAGTGAAACGAGTAACCTCAAAGGATATCGTGGAGGACATCCACAGGCAGGCCGCCCATTTCGTGGAGGAAGAGCCGCATTTTGTGGAAGATGCACGCCAGGAGTTTGAACCGCTCTTCGGTGATCTGTGGCTGCGCCGGAATTAGGAGCCTGTCGCATTTAGGATGACTCTACTGCGGCGGCGGTAAATTGGCCCAATTTCTCGATCTTTTTCGTTGCGTAGCCCAACTATGCGCCTCAAAAGGTCGAAAAAGTGGCCTCAATTTCCCACTCGCCTCGCTACAATTCCCTAAACCCGACAGGCTCCTTGCACGGCGCTTCGTGGTGCTTCGCTGTTCGGATAACCGTATTATCTCGCCCATCTGAATAAACGACCCGCACCGTACGCCTCATGACGGTCATTGAACGCTACGACAGAGCCACCGAGCCGCTGATCTCCTACGAGATCATTCCGCCCCGGCGCGGGGGCTCGATGGAGAGGATTATCGATATCGTGGAGGCGCTGCTGCCCTTCGAGCCGCCGTTCATCGACGTGACGAGCCACGCGGCCGAGGCCTACTACGAGGAGATGCCCGACGGGTCGCTGCGCCGCTACGTGAAGCGGAAGCGGCCGGGAACGCTGGGGCTCTGCGCGGCCATCCAGCATCGCTACGGCATCGAGGCGGTCCCGCACCTGCTGTGCAAAGGCTATACCCGCGAGGAAACCGAGGACGCGCTGATTGAGCTGCACTACCTCGGCATCCAAAACGTGCTGGCCGTGCGCGGCGACGACAACGGCTTCCCAAAGCCGGAGCGTAAGGACCGTACAAAGAACGAATATGCCTCCGATCTGGTCGCCCAGATCGTAGAAATGAACAACGGCAACTTCCTGGAGGAGCTCATCGACGCCGCGCCGACGGACTTCTGCATCGGCGCGGGCGGCTACCCGGAGAAACACGAGGACGCCCCCAATATGAAGTGGGACATCCTCAATCTCAAGCGCAAGGTGGATGCCGGCGCCGACTACATCGTCACGCAGATGTTTTTCGACAACCTCCACTATTTCGCGTTCGTGGAGAAATGCCGTGAGGTGGGCATCAATGTGCCTATCGTGCCTGGCCTCAAAATCGTGACCACGAGGGCCCACCTGCACTCGCTGCCCCGGACGTTTCACGCGGAGATCCCCGAAGCCCTCGCCGCTGAGATCGAAGCTGCCAAACCGGAGCACGTAGCAGAGATTGGAGAGAACTGGGCCCGGCAGCAATCCGAAGAACTCCTCAGCGCCGACGTGCCCGGCTTGCACTTCTACATCATGACCACCGCCGACCACGTGTGCCGGGTGGTGGAGCCGCTGAGGAAGATGGCGTGAATGGTTGGATCTCACATTGGAATGATATATTGCCGCGGATGAAACGGGCGCAAACTGTGGATTGGTAGTAATCAATGGCTTCAGAAAAATTAAAGAAATCAGAACGCTCGGTGCAGATAGAAAAATGGCTGAGTGAAGCAGAGAAGCAGATTAGCGAAATCCGTATTCCGGGATA
>JADFLK010000331.1 GCA_022564455.1 Bacteroidota bacterium | reverse complement strand
TGATATCGAATGTCCAAAGGTTCTCTTCGTATAGCTCGTCCTCCACATCCATCTCAAGAACCGGATCGATGAAAGTGCCGAAGAGGTCGTTGATAAACGGCGAGTTTGGATCGAACGTGACCGTTTGTGGCGTGTGTCCTGCCTCGGTCGAGGTGCGGCGGCCATCGAAAGCAGCCTCTACGGTACCAGTAATGAGGCCATGGTCGTCGGTGATGCGGAAGGTGAATGTTGCCGAGTAATCCGCCTGGATGCGGAGATTCTGATCGGCCAGAATGGTGTCGGCAGAGAACGAAGCCGTACCTATCCAGACACCGGAGAGGTCGTCTGTAATTACCGAATCGCAGGCAGCAAGAAGTGTAAAAGCCCCGAGGAAAAGACACAATCCGGCGAAGGCGGGAAATCGGCGACGTGTAAACATGGCAGAAAGCGCAGGTACGCGTTCGGTTCAAATAGTGATGACCGAACAGGTATCGGCGCTTCCTCGCCCGTCTTAATCTGTCGTTTGCTCTCCCTCAGTCTCCGTTGCGGCGATTCTGGAGGCATTCATCGTCAGCTTAATTTCCACTTCATCCTTAATGAGATCATCGGGCATGCCTGGGTAGGAGAGGCCCCACAATTGGCGGTCGACTATAAAATTGGCCACGGCGGATGCGGACTCAGCGTTGACAACAACCGTTGCGGGAAACACAATCTGGTTCGTCTGATCGCGTATGGTGAGCGTGCCGGTCACTGTGTGTGTGGCTCCGCTTTCATCAGTTCCTTCGGCGATGGGCTCGAACAATGTGGCCTCGAAGCGGGCTTCAGGATACGCGCTAACGTCAAAGAACTCATCGCTCTTTAGGTGGTTGGTTAGTCGATCCTCGTCGCTATAAATAGAAGTTGCGTCGATGGTGATCTCTACGCCCGAAATGGTTTCGCCGTCAAGATAGAGCGAGCCGCTGAATGCGCTGAAGCCACCGTGGTGCGTGCGAGTGAGCTTGGCTGCCGTCCATTCTACAGCACTATTATCGGGGTTCAGCGGAAGCGCCGTGCCTGAGAAGCTTGTTTCATTGCCCGAGTCGATTCGTTCGACCGCCGTTGTTTCGGCTTCGGGAGCATCGCCAACGTCGGCACAACCGAAGAGCGCGAAGGAAGTGGCGAGGAGGATGGAAAATGAAGTGCGAAGCATGAGCTTGTTAAATCAGGTCCGTGGGAAGACTATCAACCTTTCATCTCCAATTTGGGTTCTGGAGGAACTGGTGAAGGCTACTCGGAAATTCGGGCAAGCCCGCTCTCGAGTTGCATGGCCACATTGCGGACTCGGTCAGGGTATTTCCCATCCACGTGATAGCGGAGGTAGGCATCGACCATTGCCTCTACTTCGTGCCGGCAGTCATTGTCGAGATTCATGCGCCCGGCTGTTTCAAGTTCCGTTCGTGCAAAAATGGCAAACGCGCGGAGTGCTGCCCGCGAGGCTTTCGTTGAGCCCATGTCACCGCTCGATGATGCCGTGCCGCCCGTGTCGAGCAGGAGGTATCCGCCGGTTTCGGCCAGCGCGTCGATATCATCCTTCCGCACATCCGGGGCAAACCCCAGCAGCGTTGCCAGTCGGAGTTGGAACCACGGCAATGCATTGGAAATCCTCTCCTCGGCATGGTTGAGCCATGTGAGGCTCTGTACAAGGAGCTTGAGCACCATGGGTTGGCTATCGCCTTCATGCAGCATGGCGCGGACCAGCTCCACCATTCGAAGGCCAATCGTCACGCGGTCGAGGTTGGCTGTGAGGTCCGGGAAGCGGTGGACGTGCGCAGCTTCCTTAATGGTTTGCAGTGATCGCCCATCTTTGACGTAGTACACGACCTGGATGTACGACATCGGCTGCAGCGTCGCTCCGAAACGGCTTTTCGGACGCCGAGCCCCACGCGCCAGTACGCTGATTACCCCGTCGCAGCGCGTGAACAGCGTTGCAATGGTGCTCGTCTCGCGGTAGTCGAAGGCGCGGAGCACAACGGCATCGGTGTGAACGATCATGGAAGGGTGGCGTGTGGAATCAGCGTGAAGAGCCGGTGAGCAAGGTTATGCTTTGCTCCGCAAGCTGTCTAGAAGAGCGTCACAAAACACAACCCGCCATGCACAGAATCTATCGCCTCCAGCAGCGTCTATCCATCACGAGCATCGAAGCCACGGCCATCCTCGTCCTTTGCGGCGCACTGATGGTTGGCTTCACCGTTCGGCAGTTTCAGGGCCAACCGGCAGAGCCTGCCGCCGATCTCTTCAGCGAGGCCGATGCCCAATGGTCCGAGCGCGATAGTCTGGCGATTACCGAGGAGGCCGAATCCGCACCGCCCGTTCAGTTTGCCACACGGATTATTCCGGCCGATTCGGTGCTCATCCCTACTTCGGGCTTCGCCAATGCGCCACCCCGCCGGCGCACCAGTTCCAGCCGGCGTAGGACGCGTTCCAGCGCCAACAATCCTGTGCGGATGAACCTCAACACGGCGGACGTAGAACTGCTGCAACGCCTTCCCAGGATCGGGCCTGCACTCGCCGGGCGCATTATCGCCTACCGGCGGGACCGTGGTCCATTCTCGAGCATCAACCAGGTGGTCAACGTGCGCGGGATTGGAGAGAAGACGCTGGAGAAGATGGCGCCGTGGATCTACGTGGAGTGAGTGGGTGAATGCATTGCTCGTGCAAACGACGTGTGGCGAGCAGCCCAAAATGTGATTACGTGATGTACGTGATTACGTGAATGAATAGTGCGCAGCATTCCGAGTTGCCACGCTCGTTGGGCGCGACCCTCAGTTTGGCCGATCCAGACATGAGCACAGCATTTCCCGGGAATTGCACTCATCACCACATAAATGCACAGCATTCGGGGAATCTCTGCCGGTCGCCATCCTCACGCAATCACGTACATCACGTAATCACCTCCGGCGGCTCACCCGATCCGCCGCTCCCGTCTCCCTCGGAGCTTGCTCGTTCGGCTTTTTCAAGGGCCTGTCGTCGTCGGTCTGCAATCGCCGAGTCCGTCCACGCCTCGCTTCGCTTCTCCTCGCGCTTCATAAAGCGGTAAACGGGAAAGAGGAGAACGAACGCCAGTACGAAGAAGCCGACGAAGGCCACGGCAATGGCAATGTAAAAGTCGGATTCGACCATGAGACGAGGGCAGATTGGTGAGGAGTTGCTCTTCAAACCCAGCGCGTGTGATTACGTTCGGCATGAAACGCTGCCGCCATCCACTTTCCCAGGAGAGCCTACAGTGAACATCCTCGTCGGCAACTGCGGATCATCGTCCCTCAAGTTCG
>JADFLK010000330.1 GCA_022564455.1 Bacteroidota bacterium | reverse complement strand
GTCTCTCCGATTGATGTTTGATCGTGTGTAAGGACAAGCTCCCAGGGCGCAGGTCCTCCCGTTGGCCAGCTGTAGAACAATTCAAGCGCCATACCGGAGTCGATAACCGTTCCGTTCTCATCGTACAGCGTGTACGGGACGTCGTTGACGTCAGCATCGTTTGCTTGCATTGGGAATATGGGAAGAGCCGGCTGGAAATCCTGCCCAATGTGTACCGTGAAGGTCGGTGTAGCGTTAAAAAAGCCGTTCGGATGAACCCGGCCGAAGTAGTGAACCGGAGCAAGGCCAAGTGGCAATTCTTCGGTTGTCAACTCGATCCATGGGCCGAGATAGGAGCTCGGATATCCGAGTCGGAAGGAGCCGTCTGACGCATGCACTACACTCGGCAGTGTAGGATAGACATACCCGAATTCAGACGGGCTCTGCGACAGCAGTACCATGGGTTGCTCGAAAGAGGCAAACCGGTAGGGCGGGCCCCCAAAGTCCGAGAGTGCAAAGTACGGGAACGATACATCCGGCTGGCGTTGCAGATAGGTTTCTACCTGATACGGAGGTCGAAGTGCGAAACTGTTTGTTGGGAGCCAAGAAGCATGACCCGGACCTCCCATAGCCTGCACCAGTATAATGTCGGGTTCGGCAGGGTCATCGATAGGTAGGGTATACGCATATCGTCGATAGTCCTTTGGGTCGTTCGAGACCGCCTCGTCTTCGGCGAAGATGCGCTTGCGAAAGCCCACCCTATACCGCTTCGTCAGGTTTGGATGAGACATCATTTCAATGTCGAAGCCGTACTCGGGGGGCACATCGTCGTGTCGAAGGGTGTGATTATCGCCACCGCCGTCGGAGATAGTCAAATGCCAACTGGAAGAAGGTTGGTGGAAAAAGACGGTTCCTCTCCACATTGAGCTCGTGATATGATTTCCCATTTCAGGCCTAGATTCATTCTTAGTTGAAATTGACGAAGGCGAGGGGTTCCTTCCTGTTGGACGTGAACTCAATCACCAGAAAGGAACCCCTCATGAAGACCGGCCTTCACACTCACGATACGACACAGAATCCAGCCATGCCAGAGGCGCCTCGCCTTCTCAGCGACGTGCTTCGTGGCGGGCTGGACATCAAGCTGCATCTGTTACAACACTACACCGAGCTGGCGCGCCTGCTGGCCCGCGAGATTCTCGACGACGAGGTCGGCTGCCTTTGTGGCGAGCGCTACAGCCGCGACAAGCCCGGGCGCTACCGCCGCTGGGGAAGCAATCCCGGCTCGATTCGGATTCAACACGAGCGCGTGCCCATTGATGTCCCGCGCGTACGTGACATCGAAACCGATTGTGAGCGTCCGCTTCAAGGCTACCAGCAGATGAAGGAGCCCGTCGAGATCGACCAGCGCCTGGAGGACTCGATTCTGCTAGGTCTCTCACAGCGCGACTACGGCCGTGTGGCCTCGGCCTTCCTCGACGGCTTCGGCCTTAGCCAGTCGTCGGTGAGCCGGGCGTTCCAGGAGCGCTCACGCCGCGCCCTGGAGGCCTTCGAGGCGCGGTCGCTGGCTGAGGACGACATCGTGGCGCTGTGGATTGACGGCAAGTACCTGGCTGGTGTCCAGGTGGTGATCTGCCTCGGCCTTACGATGGATGGCCGGAAGCTGACGCTGGGTTTTGTCGAGACCACGACCGAGAATACCGAGGCCATCAAGGGGTTGCTGACCGACCTGATCGGGCGCGGCCTCGCCTTCAACGAGGGGCTCTTGTGTGTGATCGACGGCGCAAAGGGCCTCTTCAAAGCGGTCCGGGAAGTCTTCGGCGGCCTTGCCCAGGTGCAACGCTGTCAGTGGCACAAACGCGAGAATGTGGTCAGCTACCTGCCGCAGAAGGACCAGGCTGTGTATCGCCGTCGGCTGCAAAAGGCCTACCAGCAGTCGGACTACACGGCCGCCAAAGCCGCGCTGATGCAGATCCATACCGACCTGGAGGGGCTCAACCGCAGTGCCGCCCGCAGCCTGATGGAGGGGCTGGAGGAGACGCTGACGCTGCATCGTCTGGGGATCTTCGACGAACTGGGTATTAGCCTCAAGACGACCAACTGCATCGAAAGCCTCAACAGCCAACTCGGCAAATATCTCGGGCGCATCAAGCGCTGGATGGATTCCGATCAACGTCAGCGCTGGGTGGCGATGGGCCTGATGGAGGCCGAGCAGAGAATGCACCGGATCAACCATCGCGAACACCTGCCCTTGCTGCGCAAAGCCCTCCAGCGAGAGATCCACAAGAAAACACCTTCAGCGAAGAAGCCTAACGCCAAAGACAATTTCAACTAGACTTGCATCAAGCCCACAACAGCACGCATGATGAGTAATTCAACAGCCTCATAAGAGGCTGTTGAATTACTACGCCGTAAGCGAGGTGGTTGCCGCCTGACGGCTACTGGCTGCTCAGGTAATCAGATAGAATTTGTTTTACGTCCTCCACTAGGCTGTTCCAGTCGGTGGCCGGAGCCTTGGTTACGGTGAGGAATTGGGGCAGTGCGAACACGTTGATTACCCCTTCTAATCCAAACAACGCCTGCCCGAGGTCGTGGCCCGCAGCCTCCGCAGCCGAGTTGAAGGCCAGCATCCCGGACGAAATGATCGTGGCGCCCTCAGCCGTAAACTTGAGGCTATCTGGATTGGGCGTGGCGTGGAAGGAGATCGCAGGCATGAAGAGATGCAAAGACTCGCCGATACTACGCGCGTTCGTCTACCTCGATTCTGAAAACAAAACGAAGGGCGTGTAGTATTCTGCACCGACCGTCGTTTTGCCTCGTTCGTTTCTGATGGCTCTCACCCGCATACAAACACCTCCTGCACCCAACCCGGCCGATTCGGCGCCGCTTGAGCGCGAGTCGCCCCGCAGTACTGAGGGGATTACTCCAACCCCTCCCTCGGTTGCGCAGGAGACGAACGGAGCGGCCGGCGAAAAGCCGACGGTGGTAACGGGCGAGCCCACAACGCGCATGGGCCGCCTCAGCAAGCAGCTCTTCGGCCTCGGCGACGACGTAAAAGAAATCGCGGAGTTACGTATTGCACTCGCAAAAGCCGAGTTGACCGAACAGGTGGACTACGGTGTCGGCAAAGCCAAACAGGGTTCGGTGGCGGGCGTGCTGGCCATTTTGGGTGGCTTTTTTCTCCTGGTGTCCCTGGCCCTTGGCCTCGGCTGGTGGCTTGGGCATATGTTTTGGGGATTCCTGATTGTAACGGGGTTGCTGCTGCTGGGCGCGGGCATCGCCTGGCTCGTTTTGAAGCCGAAACCACCTACGCTGAAAA
>JADFLK010000329.1 GCA_022564455.1 Bacteroidota bacterium | reverse complement strand
GTTGTGTGGACGGACGCTACACGGAGCCGCTCGCCCGGCTTGGATTCAACCTGTACGCCTGTGATGCTGTAAATGTGGAGGCAGCGCGCGAACGTCTGACGGAGGTTTGGGGAGAAGAGGAGGCCAGGCGCCGCATCACGCCGGCCACTCTTTCCGCGCTGGGGTACCCGGATGAGTTCTTCGATTGGGTGGTTGCGCACTGCGCATACGACGGGGCTAAAAATGCAACCGACCTCATGGGCGCCCTCGAAGAAACCCGGCGCGTACTAAAGACCGGCGGGTGGATCTACGTAGCCATGCGCGAGCGTACGGTAGGTGAAGAGGCCACACCCAAAGCCTTCACGCAGCTTTTCGATCAGGCCGGGTTCGTTCCGGCCGGACCTGCGGAAGAAGCCAACGAGCACGGCGAGCGGCTGCTGCGCGGCATCTTCCGGATAGTGGATGCGGGGACGCCGCTGTAGTGCCCTTCGATTAGGGAAAAGTGTAAAGGGAAAGGCGGTCTTCGATCTTTGGCCTTTGGCCTTTGGGCTTTGTGCTTAGTGTTTGGGCTGAAAGATTGCAGGTTGGAAGGTTGAAGGTTCGGGCTTCGGTGAGCCGCCCCCGACCACTGACTCCTGATCCCTGCCCCCTGCCTTCCTTCCTCCGACGCGGCGCACCCAGCAATCCCGCAAGTCTGCGGGACGGGTGGACTCGGCGACTACGCCCTACCAGCCGTCATCCGTCTGCGGTCCTCGTCAGCTAACCACCTCACCCAGCCTTCTATGCTGCCCGCTTCTCCAGATCCCTAATCAGCACCTCGGTCATCAGTCGAGCAGCGCCGGGCATGGCGGCCTCGTCGATGTCGAAGCGGTCGTGGTGGAGCGGGTACCGGCTCTCGGGCCCGCCGGCCGAGCCAATGCGCACCATCGCGCCTGGGAGTTCTTCCAAATAGAAAGCGAAGTCCTCACCGCCGAGGCTGGGTAGGGGGATGTCACGAATCATTTCATCACCACAGCAAGCGGATATGACCTCCCGAATGGTCTTCGTTTCGCCAGGCGTGTTTACAACAGGCGGGAGCGGAGTGCCGTAGTCGATATCCACGTCGGCTCCGTACAAAGCGCCCATTGAGCCAGCCACACGTCGCATCTCGTCGCGGAGTGACGCGAGGGTCTGGGTATCCGTGCAGCGAAGCGTACCGCCGAACTCCACCGTCATCGGGATTACGTTGTAGGCCTCGCCGGCATTGAATCGCGTGGCCGTGATGATGGCCGTCAGGCGGGAATCTGTAATCCGGCCTACAAGCTGGTAAAACTGATGGAGGATCTGCGTGGCGAGCCACACGGTGTCTACGGTCTCGTGCGGGCGTGCTGAGTGCCCGGCCTGCCCGGCAATCACTTTAACCCGAAACGTAGAACAACCTGCGGTGAGTGCGCCGTCGCGCAGCCCAAAGCAGCCCACCGCAATCGTCGGATCCATGTGGATGGCATAGACGGATTCGAGGCCGTCGAGAATGCCTTCACTGATCATTACTGGTGCGCCGGAGGGGTTGCTTTCCTCGTTCGGCTGGAAGAACACTCGTACCGTGCCGTGGAGCCGGTCTCGTTGCTCCCCGAGCAGCGTGGCCACCCCGCACGCAACGGCCATGTGCGCATCGTGGCCACAGAGATGCGCCACGCCGTCGTTTTTCGACGCATACTCAACCTCTTTTCCGTCCTGGGTCGGCAACGCATCCATGTCGGCCCGGTACCCTATTGTCGGGCCGGGGTGTGGGCCACTAACCTCTACGTAGAAGCCGGTCTTTGCGATGGGACCGTGCGTGGTAAATCCCTGGAGCGCCAGCCAGTTGCGGATGTACTTCGAGGTCTCGATTTCCTCAAACCCGACCTCGGGGTATTGGTGGAGGTGCCGCCGGAGCCCCGTCAGCATCGTCTGGAGTTGGGCGTCGGTATGCGGTTCGGCCGTGGCCGTCGGGCTTTCGAGAGGCGCGTGCAAATCGAGCGGGGGGAGGTTAAAACCAGCGCGAAAGATACAATCTTCGCAACGCAGCATGTGCGATGGCGCTTCTGTCGTGGAGGAAAGAAGCACTGGACTTGTGCATCCTCTAACCGGCAGCTTCTATGCCGTTTCCAGCACGCCGGTTTTTAATTCCTCTGTTAGCCCGGCAATCACATCTTCGAAGTGCCCGGTTTCTTCGTACCGTCGGAGTTGCCGCTCGTACGAGGCGCCGTCGTCCAGAATTCGTTGAACGTCAGCCAGCTCGGTGGCACAGCCAAGTTCCGACGCGAAGGGGGCCAACTCTTCGAGTACCTGCGGGATATGCTCGCGGAGCGGCATTTGGTCGCCTTCGTTACTGATGATGACTTCGGCGTCCAGGCCGTGCCTCGCGCCCCGCCACTTGTTCTCGCGGACGATCCATGTGTGGAGCACGTGCATCGGAACGCCCGCGTCATACTGTTCGCTCATACTTACGGCGAGGCACTGGATAAAGGCGGTGAGGGCCGCTACTTCGCGGAGGGTGCTGGGCGCATCGCAGATGCGGATTTCAAGCGTGCCGAATCCAGGATGAGGCCGGATGTCCCACCAGATATCACGGATGCTCTCGATGGCATTGGCGCGTACGAGCGTGTTCATGAACTGCTGGAACTCTCCGTAGCTGTTCAGGCGGAAGGGAAGGCCGGCCGTCGGCATCCCTTCAAAAATCTTGGTACGTGTAGAGGCCAGCCCGGTGATTTCGTGGTCGATGAACGGCGACGAACTGGAAAGCGCCAGCAGGTGGGGGATGTACGTCGTCAGGGCGTTCAGGATGGCGATGGCTTTCTCGCCGGACGAGATCCCCACGTGGACGTGCAAGCCGTAAATAAGCAGTCTCCGTGCAGGCCACTGGATCCGATCAACCAGATGCTGGTAGCGCTCGTTCGGGAAGATGTCCTGGTCGCGCCACTGGGCGAAGGGGTGCGTGCCGGCGCTGACGAACGCGAGGTCGAATTCGTCGGCGAGGTCGTACAGTTCGCGGATGGACGTAGCCAGATCCGCCCGCGTCTCGGCCACGTTGTTGCAAATGCCCGTGATGACCTCGATGGTCGATTGCGTCAACTCCTGCTTGATTTTTGGATGATCTCCAAGCCGGTCGAGGATCTGAACGGACCCGGACTTCAGGTTGTACGTCTTCGGGTCCTGAATCTGTAGCTCAAGCTCAACACCCAGCGTGGGGTTCGGCGAACTGTTGAAGGGGATCTTCGTGGCGGGGGCAACAGGCACGTGGCTCATGGGCAATGGATAGCAGCGGGTTATCTGCAATAAAACTCTGCCGGGCGGATAATGG
>JADFLK010000015.1 GCA_022564455.1 Bacteroidota bacterium | reverse complement strand
CGTAGTATATCAACAGCCTCTTCGCTGATTACACCCCCCGACATGCCGATCGACACATCGACCCGCGATTACTACGACGTGCTTGGGGTAACTCGGACGGCCGCGCCCGCCGAGATCAAGAAGGCGTATCGAAAGATGGCCATGAAGTATCACCCGGATCGAAATCCGGGCGATGCAGAGGCTGAGGCCATGTTCAAGGAGGCCGCTGAGGCCTACGAAGCCCTCTCCGACCCCGATAAGCGCGCGCGCTACGACCGCTTTGGGAGGGCTGGGCTCGGCGGTGCGGCCGGCGGATCGGGCGGAGGGCCGGGCTTCACCGACATCTCGGACATTTTTTCAGCCTTCTCCGACATATTTGGTGGTGGAGGCAATGCGGCCGGCGGCTTCGATGACGTATTCGGCCGCACAAGGCGGCGGCGAGGCCAGGGACGCCCCGGTTCCGACCTGCGCGTTCGCCTGAGCCTCTCGCTGGAAGAAATCGCCGAGGGGGCAGAGCGGAAACTGAAGATGCGCAAGTTCACCGAGTGTGAGCATTGCAAGGGCTCGGGCGCCGAGCAGGGTATGGACGGATACGAGTCGTGCACCACATGCGGCGGCTCGGGCGAACTTAGGCAGGTTTCCAATTCGTTCTTCGGCCAGTTTGTAAACGTGCAGCCGTGCCCCATGTGCCAGGGCGAGGGGCGCACCATCACCGAAAAATGCACCGTGTGTCACGGCAATGGACGCGTGAAAGGTGAAGAGACGATCACGATAGAGGTGCCTGCGGGCGTAGGCCATGGCCACTATTTGCAAATTCGTGGTGCAGGCAACGCTGGTTTGCGTCGCGGCCCGGCCGGTAACCTCCGCGTGGAAATTGAGGAGAAGCCCCACGAGTTTTTTACGCGCGATGGCCTCGACATATTTTACGATCTCTACCTCTCCATGCCTGACGCCTCCCTCGGTACCGAGGTAGAAGTGCCCACGCTTAAAGGCCGCGCAAAGCTCCAAATTGATGCGGGCATCCAGGGCGGCCGTGTGCTGCGGATGCGCGGGCGAGGAATCCCGGAGCTTGGAGGCGGCAGCCGCCGGGGCGACCAGATGGTGCGCGTCCACGTTTGGACCCCCCAGAATCTTTCGCCCGAGCTGAAGGAACTGATGGGAACGCTGCGCTTTGAGGAGCCCTTCCAGCCGAAGCCGCAAAACTACGCGAAAGGCAAGTCGTTCTTCAGCCGCGTGCGGGATGCGTTCCGGGAAGGCTAGGGGTCTGAAGGATGAAGTTAGGTTTGTAGGTTGCAGATTGAAGGTTGCAGGTTTGAAAGAATGAGCCCTTTGGGATTTGGAGTTTTGGATATCGGAAATGGAATATTGGATATGGGGATTCAGATTTTGGGGAGTTATTACGAGTCGGCAAGTCAACCTTTCAATCTTCAACCTCCCAACCTTCCAATCTGCAACCTCCAATCTGCAACCATCAAGCCTGAAATCTGCAACCTTCTAACCTGCAACCTTCCAACCCAAGCATACCATTCAGACCTCGGCTGGAATCTTTTTTCCTTCGTACGCGCCGAGCCCGAACAGGGCAAAATCGTACCGTGCCGGATCGTTTGCGCACAGCGCCCGGCATCGTTCCGTGAGTTCGAGCGTGGCCTTCCAGTCGTCCTGTTTCCGTTCCAGAAGGCCCAGCGCCCGAGCCTGCCGGCCGGTATGCACATCCAGCGGCAAAACGAGTTGGGCTGGGGATACCGACGACCATAGCCCCAGGTCTACGGGCCCTGGCCGCACCATCCACCGTGCGTACAACGCCAACCGCTTGCACGCGCTGCCGGTAGAAGGGCGCGGGAGGTGCTTCCTCATGCGCTGAGGCGTCTCGGGAACAATGGACAGCAGGGTGTCCGAAAACCCCTGGATGGCGGGGCCGATGTGCTTCGCATTCACTGGGAGGGAGGCCGCGAACAGCTTCTCCAGCGATCCGTAGTCGTGGAGTACCGCCTGGAGCGCCTTCACCAGTGCCACCGCGTCGTCCGGCTGAAAGGTGCGGTGTTTGAAAGAAGCCAGCCGTTCCGCATCGCGCTCCGGGCTG
Source organism: Bacteroidota bacterium (assembly GCA_022564455.1). The sequence continues at coordinate 10,396 of JADFLK010000015.1, read as the reverse complement.
AAGCCCCGAACGAACGCATGGGGCTTGAAGTCCATGCGCTCTGTTAGCTCGGCGAGCTTGTTCAGGATGGTTGCTCGCCGCCCCCATGCCAGCAGCGCGGCGAACAGGCCAATCACTTCCTGGTCGCGTGGGTCGTCGAAAGCGTGGGGAAAGGCAATGGGGTCGTCGGCAATGAAGGCCGGGCGTTCGTAGCGAGCGACGAAATCCTCCAGGTAATCTGGTAGCTCGCTTGCAGGTACGGGGCTGAGGCGCTCAGGCATCCTCAGTGGCATCCTCAGTGGTTTCTCCGTCTGAGGCCGATTGGTCTAAGGCCGATTGGTCTAAGGCCGATTCATCGGTTATTGTGGAGGTTTCCCCGCTATCCCGCAAGTCTGCGGGGGGGGGCGGGCTGTCGTCGCGTTCCACAACCAGCGTTACATCCGAGACCAGCGCGGCCACGGCCCCGACGGCGGCCAGCATGGGGGAAACGAGGACGGCAGCGGCCCCGGCGCCTACGCCAACGGTAAGGGGCAGCTCGAAGAGAACCCGATTGTCCTTCTTGAGGACAATCCGCCGCACGTTCCCTTCCTCTACGAGTTCTCGCAGCTTGTCCACGAGTTGGTTGCCGGCCAGCTTGATCTCCTGAAAGGTCTCGGCGGCTTTTTCGCGAGTTGTATCAGCTAGGCGTGTTGCGTCTTCGCGGAACGAATCTTTGTTCATCGTGAGGTCTGTTTGAGTGTGAGTGGAGATATCTGGATGGCATGCTGAAGCTACGGAAGGCACGGCCAAGCACGTTGATGGTTCCGTCCGCGACGACGTAAAGCGGAAGGATGGAGCCCGTCGGATTACGAAAGGAACCAGTTCGGGGTAAGAAGGCGAGCTTCTCCCATACGGGCATTTTCGGTATAGAGACTCGCTTTTCAGCAAATAAATGATACAGATGACGGCCTCGAAGTGGGTTACGGTTTCAAACTCGGCAACTGAAAAGTGGCAGGAGTGGGTGCGCGTTGGCAAAGGCACAGAGGATGCTTAGGGGAGGGCACATGCATTCGGCCCCGTAAGGCCGGGTTCATGCGCTTCCCTCGAGGCCCCCTCGTGGGAGCGACTCATCCCAAGGGGCGCTCCCGCGACCCCAGCATTAACCAACCAATCAGAGGTAACTCCAATGGGTCAGCAGCAATTGCTCCTCCTCGTCCTCGGTATCGTTATCGTCGGCCTCGCCGTCGTAGTCGGTATCCAGGCATTCGGCGAAAACCAGAAAAAGGCCAACGCAGACGCGATGGTTAACGACGGTGTTCGCATCGCATCCGACATCCAGGCGTGGGCGCTTAAGCCTCAGGCATTCGGTGGTCCTTCGACAAGCGGCGACTTTTCCGGCGTCTCCTTCGAGGCCATTGGCTACTCGGTGTCTGATAACACGTACACAAACCTGAACGCATCGTACAGCCTCGGCACACCTGCCGCAGCGTGTGTAATGATCTCGGGTACCAGCCTATCGCCAAACGACAACAACGTTTACGTGAAGGTCGAGGGCACAAGGCCTGAGGACATTACGACGGAAGTCAACCCGACCACTGCTCCTATCTGCTAGTAATGAGCAGCTTGTAGCCTAAAGTTCGATTGCAGCCCGGTAAGGCTGTTAGGACTTGGCGGCACCCTCGTCGGGCCTTGTGCCTGGCGGGGGTGCTGCCTTTTTGTGCCATTGCTAATGGTCGTTACGGTTCCGGACGATATACGAACGCAAGGGCTCGCATTCACAAAAGGCACAGTCCTCCCTGCTCGTGCATATTAGTCGCTTCCATCCGCACCGCCAGGCTCTTCGCTCAGCAGACGCGAAGTGTCTCATACTAACGTTCGTTCCTGTTTCCATCCTGCTCTGTTTTGGCCGGATGCTGGAGTTCTCCGTTGCCAGAGGTCATGGGATTGCTGACATCCGAAGTGCGTTGTGGATTGATGCACCTGTACCCGTTGCGCTGTGTCTGGCCGCAGTTCTGGTCTGGTTTGTCGTTCGCGGCCGAACGCTTGGCCACGCTACATGGCCTGCCACCATCTCGGCGTTGCTCGTCGTGCTCGTGGGCGCACTGGTTCTCGGCCTCGTGTTGCCCTGGTGGGTTACGGGTTGGCTCGACTGGCGTTTGGTCGGTTTTTTGAAGACAGATAGTCTTGTAGTGCTTGGGTTGGCCGCGACGATTGCTCTCGCGCTGTCGGTTTCGGCAGAGACAAAGGTATTGCGTACGTGCGTACTGCTTTTGCTGCACGTGGTCGTCGTATCACTTGCCATTATTACTGTAGCCGACATTAGCGTCCTGGTGGGAACAGGGGGGAGAGGCGGTTACTTCGCACTTCGGGAGTTCCTTGCCAACCCTCTGGGGCTGACGCCCATCCTGCTCAGCGAACTCACCCCGGCTCGTGGTGTCATACTGGCGATTCCTTTTGCCGTTGGGCTATCACCCCTGGTCTTTCGGCTCACCTTTTCTCGCTACAAAGCGTCGTTCAGAAAAAGGCTCCCATTAAGTGCAGTTCTGGGAGTATGCCTACCAACCCTGGCCCTGCTGGCCATCGTTCCTGTACAAGACAGCGACCTATACCCGGAAAGCAGTGTCGTTCGCCTGGCAACGATGGTATGGGAAGACGCCAATTGGAATGAAGATGTCTTGGCAATGACGGGAAGCCACGAAAATCCGTACGACCTGCGAGATACACGCCTCGTGGTTACGGATAGTACACGCACCATGAACGTGGTTGTAATTGTGATGGAATCTGTGAGGGCTGATGCGCTGACTCCATACAACCCCGAGTTGCCAACCACTCCTTTCCTCGACTCTCTTTCTGCTCATGCGCTCGTCGTCGAGGACATGTTCACGACAACGCCGTACACCAACAAAGCGTTGGTTTCCGCGTTTGCGGGTATTCCGCCAAGCGTGGATTCGGACATTGTGGAAGCGCTTCCAGGAGGTATCCCCGCGCTGGGATTGCCGTCGCTTCTATCTGAGCATGGCTACAAATCAGCTTTTTTTACGCCCGCAACGCTAGCCTTCGAGCGCAAGGACATGATCCTCGCCAACCTTGGATTTGGAGAGTACTTCGGAGACGGCGACTATGCTACGGAGGGCTTCGAGCCCAAAAAGTACTTTGGGTATGAGGACAGAGTTGTGCTGGCAGAGGTGATGTCCTGGGTGGATAGAGCGGTTGAAGAGGAAGATCCCTTCTTCATGGGAATGCTGACGCTCACCTCGCATCACCCCTACGACGTGCCGGCTAGTGCGCCACGTCTTGGATTGGCTCCCTGGGATGATGAACTCAATAACTACTACGATGCTGTTGCATACACAGATGCCTTCGTTCGCGACCTTTTCAACGGCTTTGCAGAACGAGGTCTGCTTGATTCCACCCTGTTCCTGATCGTCTCCGACCACGGCGAAGCGTTCGGCGAGCACGGCCTGACGACACACGGAAATGTAATCTGGGATGAAGCACTTAGAATTCCGGCGATGATGTACAACCCTATCGTTTTCCCGAAAGGGCGGAGGATACGGGGACCGCGGCAGCTGATAGATCTTGTGCCTACGGTTGCGGATGTGCTCAACCTGTCGTGGGAAGGGAGAATGCCTCCAGGCCGGTCTTTCCTGGCTGATAGCCAGGCAGACCGCTTGCTCTTTCATGCATGCAAGAATGGATACATGGGCGTTGCGCTCCGGATGGGGAGCCATAAGTATTTGTATGAGTATCGCCGACGCCCGATGCGCGTATTCAACACCGCCGATGATCCGGGTGAGCGTCGCGACATTGCCGGCGAGCTTCCGCCCGGCCAGGTTCAGGCAGCCGAAAGTCAACTTGTTGCGTGGTTGCAAAACGTGAGGCAGGCCTATGCACTTGCGCGAGAGGCACCGGATTCCAGAGCGGAGGATGCACGACCCAGCGGTAGATTTCACTACTGAGGAGAATACGAAGGTGGCTGCCGGCATCCGTTCTGGTTCCGGACAGAGAGAAGGCTCGAAATCAGGGTCCGGAAGCGCATGATCTCTTTACAGACGTGCGTCCTATTCGCAGCCGGCCCCCGACAAAGGCTCTCTGTGTTGTTTTTGGCAGTGTCCTTGCAGCCACGTTTGTTCAGTTCGTTTTGCTCCACGACGGGTGAATCCGCCCTTGTATCGCAAAAGGACCCGTCCTCGTTTCATCCCAGCGTTGCACGTAACTCACCGCTACTATGGGCCAGCAGCAGCTTCTCCTTCTTGTGCTTGGCATTGTCATCGTCGGCCTCGCCGTGGTGGTCGGAATCCAGGCCTTCAGCGAGAACAAGAAAAAGTCGAACGCGGATGCACTGGTGAATACCGGTGTACGTATTGCCAACCACATGCAAGCCTGGGCGCTCAAGCACAATGCGTTTGGCGGCCCGGCGGCAGGCGAAGACCTTGGCGACGTCACCTACGACGACATCGGTTTCATTCATAGTGGCGGCTCCTACCAAACCCTGGATGGGTTCTTCACGCTTACCCCAGGCTCGGACGGCGCGCTGATTTCCGGCGTAAACGCCGAGCACTCGAACAACGTTTATGTGATTGTCGATGGCACAGAAGCTGAAGGCATTACGTCGTCTATCAATCCCCCCACAGCTCCTTCGTGCTCGTAGTGAGCCTCCCGATCTTGCTTTCACTCGACGCTAACTCCATAACCCGATGGGCCAGCAACAACTTCTTCTCCTCGTTATAGGCATCGTCCTCGTAGGGATCGCGGTCCTCGCGGGCCTGGAAGCCGTCCAGCAGCATGTTCGCCATGACGAGGCCGATGGCCTTCTGGATCGAGGTCTTTCGATTGCTACACACGCAGTCGCGTGGAAGACGAGGAACGATCCGTTTAATGGAGGAAATCAGTCCTACGAAGGGCTGGGTACAAACGGCCTGCAAGTTCTTGCGCTCGACAGTACAACAATACGCGGGAGTTTCGGCATCACGGATGCAACGGTCAACACCGTGGAGATAACGGGCATCAGCGACCGCTATCCGGAAGTGGGCATTCGTGTGTATCTCAGCGGCTACGCTATCGATTCGAGCGCCGTTCGCTTCGACGGCAGCCTGTCGCTGTAGCCGACGGCTCCAAAAGTGCGCTGCGTCACTTAGGATTTACATCCTACCTGCCGATACACTCTCGGACTTTCCGGGTCTCGTCCGCCCGCTCTGAACCCCGCCAACCGCTATGAGCGAGTTCCGATTTACCGGCGTTTCGCCTACTGGCCAGTCCGTCCAGGGAACGGTGTACGCCAAGAATAAGCGTACCGCACAAAAGAAGATCACCAACCTCGCCGAGCAGCACAGCTTCCAGCTACGGGAGCTTGAGGAGCGGATGATCTTCCGCTACAAAATTCGTAACTCCCAGGGTAAGGTCGTCAAAGGGGTGCAGAAAGCGTACAACGCCTCCGAAATCAGGTTGGCGCTGGAGCGAATGGGGATGGAGGTTGTGTCCATCAGGAGGACGCTGCTAAACATGAAACGGAAGCCGCCCGTCGGCGACGTCATCATGTTTGTGCGGCTCTCGGCAAACCTGCTTAGCGAGAAGATGCAGTTCAATGAGGTACTCAACCTCCTCGTTGCAGACATTTCCTCCAACTCGCTCAAACAGGTCATCCGGGATATTAACTCGGACCTCAAGACGGGGATGGAAGCCAAGGCGGCCTTCATGAAGCACCAGGACAAGCTTGGCAAGTTCACAGCCTACATGCTGGGTGTGGCAAGCCAGTCCGGTAACATGGCGGAGATCTACGAAGCAACGGCTCGCTTCATGGAGCGCAAGGACGAGTTCCGCAAGACCATTCGCTCGTCGATGATCATGCCTGCGGTCACCATTCTCGCCACGTTAGCGGTGTTTGTCTGGTACGTATGGTACATCGTGCCCCAGACGGCCGGTTTGTTCAAGAACTTCGAAAGTATTGAGCTTCCGCCGCTGACTACGATGTCTATCGCGTGGGCGGAATGGCTTGATGCGAACATATTATGGCTGATCCTTTTCATAGCGGTTTCTGTTGGGGCCATTGTCATGTTCCTGCGTTCGCCTAGGGGTAAGTACTTGGCACACAAGTACATGATTCGGATGCCACTAATGGGGAGCTTGCTGCACAAGCTCAACATTGAGGTGTTCAGCCGTGTTTTCGCTATTCTGTACTCTGGTTCCGGTGAGAACATTGAGGTGATAAAGGTTGCGGCTGAGGCGTGTGGCAACACGTATATGGAGCACCAGATCAAGACCATTACCATTCCCATGATGGTGGCGCAGGGTGTCGATCTTGTAAAAGCGATGGAAGCTTCCGAAGTGTTTACTGATATGGCATTGGCCCGGTATCGTACGGGCTCCGAGACGGGTAATGTTCGTAAGAGTGCACAACAAATGGCTGATTACTACGAGAAGGAAACAACGCTGAAACTTGAAGTGGCCATCCAATCGATCCAGACGGTAGTTAGCCTTTTCATAGGCATCATGGTTGCGTTCCTCACCGTGCTATCGGCCGAGACCGCGCTCATCCGCCCATCCGCCGGCGACTTTATGCCGGGTAATAAGTGATAGTTGGCCAAGGGGCCGTTGCCCCCTGTCAAACGCCTCTACATCATGTCCAATAGCCGCTTCTTCAGTTCCCCTCACTCTGGTCCCGGCCAGACTGCGGCCCCTGCGCTGCCGGCCGGCGACGGAGTCGCGGAAGGCCTCCCGGCTTCAATGCATGCTGATGGTGCAGTTGAGGCAAACGGCGCTACGAGCTTCATCCCCGCAGTGGTAGAAGCGCCCGTCAAGCAGTCGGAGGCCTACGCAAACATTCGAGACCGTGTGGTGCAGGCGCTTCTTCGCAAGGGTGTGGTCACCGCCGAGCAGGTAAGCGACGCTAGCAACCTACATAAGAGCCAGCAAAGCAAAGACGCACTGTGGCGAACGCTGGCGGAGCTTGCCTCTGTTGAGCGAGACGCGGTTTATGAGCAGGCGGCTGTGACGTACGCCTTCCGGATTGCTCCCGTAGCAGAGCGGGAACCCGAGTCGGAGTTCGTGAAAACCGTTCTGGAATCGTTCTCGGAGGACAACCAGAACAAGCTGCTTGATCTTCAGGTGGCGCCTTACGCCTACGCGCAAGATCAGCCCAGTGGTATTCTGAAACTGGTCTTCATTACGGAAGACCCGATGCGGCAGGACCTCCAGCGCACCATGCATGCGCTGGAGTTGGAGCGGTTTGAGCTTTGCTATGCGCCCGGCGAGACGGTGAAGAGCGTTCTCGACGAAGCCTTCCCGCGCAAGAACGAGTTCCTGGAACGCCTTCAGGAATCGACCGGCCCGGATTTCGACTTCGGGATGAGCTTCGAGCATGAGGAGAGCGGGCTGGTTGATGAAGAAGCCCTCGAGGCAGAGATATCGCGGTCGTCACTGATAAATTTGGTGGAGGCCATCCTGGTCGAGTCCGTCCGCATGGGGGCGTCGGATGTTCACGTTTACCCCAATGCTCAGCGTAAAACGGAGATCCACTTCCGCATCGACGGCAAGCTGCAGCATTGGCACACGGAAGAAAAAGGCCATCCGGAGGCTCTGCTTGCCGTACTTAAGGACACGGCCGGCGGTGTGGATCGATTTGAGCGCGACACGGCGCAGGACGGCTTCATTCAGCGCCGCATCGATGACACCCTTATTCGGTACCGCTTTTCGGTTCTGCCTATATCTACGGCGAACGCAGAACTCAGGGCAGAGAGCATCGTTCTTCGCGTGCTGGACGACCGCAAGGTCATCACCGACCTCTCCAAACTCGGCTTGCTGGAGGGCGCGCTTGAACAGTTCGACAGGGCTATCCGCCAGCCCCATGGCATGGTGATCCTCACCGGCCCAACGGGCTCCGGTAAGTCAACCACGCTGGTGGCCTCGCTGAGCCAGGTGGTTACGCCCGAAGTGAATGTGCTAACCGTCGAGGATCCGGTTGAGTACATTATTCCCGGGGTCCGTCAGATCAAGCTCACCCACAAGTTCAATTTTGAGCAGGCCCTTCGCTCCATCCTCCGCCACGACCCCGACATCGTTATGGTGGGCGAGATGCGCGATAAGGAAACGGCAGAACTGGCCATTAAACTGGCCAACACCGGCCACCTCACGTTCTCTACCCTCCACACGAACGACGCTCCCAGCGCGGTGTCGCGTCTGTTCAAGATGGGAATCGAGCCCTTCCTGATCGCCTACGCCATCAACCTTGTGGTGGCGCAGCGGCTTATCCGGAAGCTCTGTTCCGAATGTAGACAGGTAGATAACGAGGTGGACGAGGTGCTCGCGAAGCAACTCGGGTTTAGTGAAGAGGATATTGCCGATGAGACGTTTTACGTCCCGAATACCAGCAGCTCCTGCCACGCATGCAAAGGGCGTGGATACAAAGGACGACGGGCCATTGCCGAGGCGCTGTACTTCTCGGCAGCCATCCGCGAAGCAATTGTAGAGGCTGGAGACGTGATTGATGAAGATCGTCTCCGCAAAATCGCACAGGGGGAGGGGATGCTTACGCTCCAGGCTTCCGCCCGAGTTTTAGTAATTCGGGGCGAAACAAGCCTTGCCGAAATGCTCCGCGTGACGGCCGGTGACGACTAGGCTGTCTGCTGACAGAAAACGAAGTAGAAGCATTGTAAGGTGACAAGTAGCGGAACTACCCGTTGGTCGCGATTGTGGCCATTAGGCACACACGTAGGCTCTCTAAGTCTATCTCGGGGCGTGTTTAGGAACATTACCCATTTGACGAGGCAAGGGTAGGGGTAAGGTCTCTTGCTCGGCAACTCTCCTCTTCGCCTATCCGCCCCGAGGCTCAGGATAGGTACAGCGAGGCGCAGATCCGCCCCCACCATTCAGTCGCTTGGCCGTCCGGCGTCGAAAGATCGACGGAGTCTCACTCTGTTTGAAGAGCCTCAAGTTGCTGCTTCGCCTCACTGACTATCCGCTCCTCCCGGGTCAGGCCTTCGCTCTCTACTCTCGTTTGACGGATGACCTCACACTGACGGAGCAGCTCATCCTCGGGCGCCATTGTGATGTGGATATTAGAATCCTGCGTACGCACGACAGCTGCGATCTCCTCAAGCGTTACACAGTAAGGACTCCGTCCTGAGATTGACGAGGATAAATCTCCGATCCGCGGAGCGGCGTTGGAGGAGGTTTTCAAGACCTGGAGCGTCCTTTGTGAAGATCATGGCATGCACGTCGAACGGAAACGGAACGCTGGCATCGCCTAGCTCGCGCACCCGATCAAGCGGATCCAACCGCCGTGTCATGCCGATTTTGTAAGTCCCTTCACCGAACGAGCCGAGATTGGAGATCACATAGACGTGGCCGGACTTCGTGAGCTGCGCCCGAGACTTGGCGCGCTCGGCGTTGTCGTGGGCCTCAGCTAGTCGCCTCTCCAACTCCGAAATTCTAGCAGCCAGCTTCTCCTGCTTTGCTCCCTCCGCCTCTGCGATCTCGATTCTGGATTTCTCAAGGGCCTCGTTATATCTGGCCTCCTCCTTCTCAGCGTCGTGCGTCGCCTTCTCAAGCTCCTTCTCGGCACGAGCTTCCTCCCTCATCTGCTCTCGGATCGCCTGCTGCTCCTCCTTCTCGGCCTGCTTCTTCTCCTCTAGCTCGTGCGCGAGGTGGAGTTCCTTGATCTTGAGTTGGAGGTATCCCGGAGTGATGCTGCAGCTCTGGGTCTCCCCAAGCTTGTTGATCGCATCGAAAGCTTTGTTGATCCTCTCGTCCACCGCGTCAACGTTGTTGTATCGGACCTTTGCGATAGCCGCGCTCGCTTCGCCGTTGAAAGCACGGAGCTGGAGTCGGAGCTGCCGATTGGTCATCTGGCGTCCCTTCACCTTGCTTCCTTCGACCTGCCATTCGGCATCGCAGACCGCTGCCGCCTTGTCCCGGATCATCTCTTTCTGGGAGTCACGGACAGCTCTTAGCGCATCCTTGTACTGGTCGCTCGTATCGAAATCGAACTCCGGTTCGTAGAGCCCGAACGACTGCATCTCGACTGCGTGCTGCACTCTGTCCAGTTCGTTGGTCAGGCGCTCAAGCTGTTCAACCGTGGTCTCGAACTGGGCCTTCCATCGGGTACGTTGCTGGTCGACCTCCCTTCGGAGTTTCCGCTGCTCTACCACAATGCGGTCGCGTTCCTTTTCGACGTCTAGCACGGAGGAGAAACGTCGCGTGAGCTCACGGCTCCTCTTCCAGAATCGGAAGGCCAAGACGGCGAGGAGAAGAAGGGCGAGGACGAGGCCGGGCACAGTTGGTGGAAAGGGCATTGAGGCTCCAGCTGGGGCTACACCGCTCGGAAAGAGGACCTGGGACGGCGCCTAACGCTCGGCAATAAGCTGCAGGCCGTGCGATGGGCAGCGCCGACCAACGGTACCCGCAAGAAACGGTGGTGCCCACCGCGGTTACGGACCGCCAG
>JADFLK010000328.1 GCA_022564455.1 Bacteroidota bacterium | reverse complement strand
GCTATCGGCAGCGCCCGACACGACGCTTACCAGATCAAAGACAACACCATCACCATTCTGGAACGCGACGGCACCCTCCACGAGCTCTCCGAAGCCGAGAACATCACCGCCGTCAGCGCCATGGCTGGGCTGATGGAGAAGCCGTATGTGTGTGGGCCCAAGGGAGTGGTTTTATAAGCTCACACCTGGGTCAGCGAGAGCGTATTCCCGTCGGGGTCAGTAAACCAGGAAATCTTGACTCCGGAAGGCGTCTCCCAGACCCCATGCTCGTCCTGCGGCAGAAACTCGTACTGCTCAAACGTGACGCCTCGCTCAACCAGTTCTGTCATTGCTTCGCGGATGTCTTCGACCGCCCAGCCCAGCACCGTGTAGCGTACTTCGGAGAGTTCGTCCACCTTCTGAATACGAAGTTGCGTGCCCGCCACGTCGAAGACCAGCGCCCCGGGCTCGTCGCCAACAAAGGCCAGGCATAGCACATTTTCGTAGAACGAGCGAGACCGTATAGGATCTGCCGTGGCCAGAAACAGGATGGGTTGGTTTAGGAGAAGCATGAGCTAGGTCTCTGTTTGCATAAAGAATCTAGAAGGCGTCGCACTCTGGTGCGACAGAATCTGGCGTGAGAGAACCAGGCCCAAAGCCCTCAAACAAAAAAAGGGGCTCGGCCTTTCGGCCGAGCCCCTTTCAACGGAAACTGAGGAGTACCTCAGGCGCGCTGGACGTTGACGGCGCTCTGGCCTTTCGGGCCTTCCTCGACGTCATATTGGACCGCTTCGCCTTCCGCGAGGCCTTCGTCGCGGCCAAGGTCAGCGATGTTGCTGCGGTGAACGAAAAGATCGCGGGTTCCCTCTTCGGGAGTGATGAATCCAAAGCCTTTTTCAGCGTTGAACCATTTTACGATGCCGCTTGCCATAGTGTTTGTGCGTGTTTTGTACGGTCCTGATAGCGTCCTGGGGAATGACCCCGCAGGCGCGGGGGGTGTCCTGTATGGAAGTACCGGGTACTCGTGCTGTTGAACGATGGGCGCATTCCTTAGTGGAATTGCCCGGAAAGACAACAACCTACAACCCGACCCGTGAAGACACGAACAAGGCGTGTGCAAATCACGCAGAGATTACAGAGCGCGCCTGTGCCTCCAACTCTGAAAAGAACGAATCAGCGGGTAAAGCTAGGCAGCGCGTGGGAATCCGAAGAACTGTAGAGCACACCCGACTGCCTGTCTATTACGCGCCCATCGATGTTCACGGTGACCTCGTAATTGGTTGTACCGGCTCCACACGCACTAAAATAGTCCACGCGGACCTGATACACTCCGTTTGGCGCCCGGCCAGTTGGCCAGAAGATGTTCTCAACCGTGGGATCGTTCGAACATCCACCGTTCGCATCAACATCAAGCTGCCCACCGCTTGAGGCCTGCCGGTTGCCGTAGTATATCTCCTGGCCCATCGGATCTGTCACGTGGAGGTCGATATCGGCCGAGGTGTTCCAGGTGAGCGTGACCCGAACGTCGCCGGTACCCACCTCTACACCGTCAACGACGGTTGTGCCGCCCGGCTGCCCTCCACTCTGTCGCGGAAACCAATCCGGCAGCCAATCAGGAGCCGGTATTGTTCCTGAGAAGATGAGCACGCCACCGAGTACGACTGCTCCGATTAGAATGACGAAGATGCAACCAAACGCCGACCCACGGCCAGAGGCTCCGGCGCCCGCCGAAGACGAGGCCGTAGACGTATCTGTGGCCGCTACCCCTCCAGCCACTCCCTTGGCGCTGTCAATTCCGACTTTCTTCCACAACTGCTGCTTGTCGGGGTAATTGGGGTCGAGGCGGTAGATGGTATCCAGGCGCGCCTTTACTTTGTCCCACCCCTGTTCGAGCCCAAACGAGACGGCCTCACGATAGAGATTATCCAGGAACGCGGCAAGAAAGCCATCCTGTATCGGCCGAAGGACGAGCGAAGCCCCGGCGACTACGCCTGCTTCCAACAACGTGCTCCTCACACCCAGAGCCTTGCTCGCACCTTCCGGGACGAGTTCGTATTTCAAATCATCGGGCAGGCCGAGCCGCTCTACGAGAAGCGGCAGCAACCGGCGAATCGTTTCTGTGGGATCGAGGAGTTGCGCCCAGTGCTGTCCGGCGGGGTCGAGAACTTTTACGGCGATGGATTCCATGGTGCTGTTTGCTGGTTAGGCTCGGGATGCAGAGGAAAGGTACTGGCCACCGGCCTAGGAGGCTGTTTTACCCTACCCTGCATCCAGAATGTAGATGGCCCGCAGGTTGCGGGCGAGTTGGCCGTAATCGAGGCCGTAGCCGATCACGAACAGGTTTTTGATGTCGAAACCCACGTAATCGAGGTGGACTTCCACCTGGGCCGCCTCCGGCTTGCGGAGCAGCGTGGCCGCGCGGAGCGTAGCCGGATTCATCTCCCCGATCCGGTCGAGGATGTAGCGCATCGAGATGCCCGTATCCACGATGTCCTCCACCACAATAACGTGCCGCCCTTCGAGATCGGCGTCCACGTGCTTGAGCTCCGTCACCGCCCCGGCCGACACTTTTGCCGCCGCGTATGACGACAGTTTGTAAAAGTCGACCTCACAGTCGATGGAGAGCGCCCGCATCAGATCGGCGACGAACATGAACGCGCCGTTCAGCACGCCGATGAGAATGGGCGGCGTCTCCGTGTCTGCATAGTCTTTGCTGATCTCCGCAGCCAACTCGTTCACTCTAGCCCGAATGGTGGCTTCGTCGAGATAGAGGCGGAAGCGCTCGTTTTGGCAATAAACGGTTTCCGGGGCAGACAGCGTGGCTGTGGCGGTGTCCATAGGTGTATTGAGGAGGCAAGGACGAAGCTACGCGTGCGGTTTGTGCGATTCAACCGCACTTTTTGGCCCGATCATCGACTAGTGGCGGCTAGTGTGTGGCTCCACCCCATTAAACCGCTTGGACCTATGCTATGCTATGCTCTCTGTCACTTCAGCAACGTCACCGTTAGTGCGTCGGAGAAAGTCTCACCGGTGAGGCGAACCGCGTACGTGCCGCTCGGCAGGCCGGCGCCGTCGATACGAACCGTCTGCATCTGGCCGGCTGCCACATCTCCCTCGAAGAGCGTGGCGACTACGCGCCCCATCACATCAACCAGAACCGCGCGCACGCTCTGCTGCTCATAAGCTGCAAAGCGGAACGTGGCCTCGGGGTTGAACGGGTTCGGGTAGGCCGCTTCGAGCACGTGCGTACCGGGTCTGTCGGCGGGCCCCCATTCGACCGGTACCACCATATCGTCGAGGAAGAGCACCCATACCGCCCCACGCTCCGGGCCCCCGTCGTCATCTCCAGA
>JADFLK010000014.1 GCA_022564455.1 Bacteroidota bacterium | reverse complement strand
GTTGAAATACGTCATCCTGTCTGCGAAGGCGCCTCTCGACCGATCTCTTCGTTGCCCCGCAGTACTGCGGGGCCGAATCACCGATTCGACTACGATCTCGCGCCTTGATCTCAACCAAGATGCGCTCGTCTCGGCGACAGAGCACGTAATTCAACAGCCTCTTAGGGACCACCTCCGAGTATCCTCCAGCGGTAGCCCAGTATTGTCGGCACGTTCACTGGTCTGGAAGACGAGAACGAAGTTCAACCCAGTTTTGCATAGATGGTCGCCAGGCCCGTTCAGACTCTTCCGGCTCCCTACTACTGAAATCAACCGTGTCTAACCTGGCCACCCCACGCGCCGATACATGCCGCACAGGGCTTCCACCGTGGCGGGCGAACGCGGCGCGCGGCGCTTCTGACACTGTGGGACAGCGTCGAGCGCGCGCTTGTGCGCATCGCGGTCGAGGAGGCCGTGCAGCCGAACGACGCGTGGGATGATGTATCGTGTATCTCCAGGGTTGAGTTTACAGAGAATCCAAAGACGTTGCCTGGTAAACGAAAGCGGAAAGTTCGTTGCGTGCTTCTCACGAGACTTGGCAACAATTTCTGCGGGATGCGACGAACTTCTCTTCCTCCTGAGTTGCCGCGCCAGCAATTCATGTTCAGAGGGTACAATGCCCTTGCGTGGCCGATTGGTTGCCTGCTCATGTTTGCTCCGTTGCCCTCACATAGGCCCCTGCCCTTTTGACGTGTCACACCCGGTAGTGTATCGTCCATTGTTGCGACTAACGCAGAATGATCGTCTTCTCCCAGATCCTGTAACTGAGCATCAATGACCGCGTTTGCCAAACCGGCCATGAAGCATAGGAGGCAGAAGCATCGAAGAGCAGACGTGAAGGCGCAGCCACTGCTACGTACGCCGGCCTGCTTCACCTACCACGAAAACTATACCCGCCCGTCTCCGGAGGTTCTCGACAGCACCTTGGCGCACCCTCTGTCGAATACTCGTAGCTCATCCGATGGGGTGCAGAACATACAAGCAGAGAACAATCTGCCCAAAATCCTACCACTTCACCGCTACGTATCGGACTTCTTTCGTTCAGGTCGGCCGAACAGAAAGATGCGGAGGATGCGGATCGGCCTGACTATCAAATATAGTGGGGAGAGTATGCTCGGCAAATCGAAAAAAGCACGATCTGCGTCGGAAGGACGGACGGTGGTATGGACGTTTTGAACGAAGCCCCTGATGCGATCTCCTGTTTTTTCCACCACCTGTCTCCACTTTCCGCGTCTGGTTTCGCGAACAAGCGTATGAAAGCGGATATCGGTTCGTAGCCGCTCCCGTATTTCCTCCTTCGCGCTTGCTCGTTCGAGAACGTGCGACACCAGCGCTGGAAGGGCCTCTTCTCGCTCAAGCCGTGCTTGGACAGGCGAAGGAAGCGGCGCATCCAACCAATGATTGGCCAAATAGAGCCCCAGGAACAACATCCGAGCACACTGTCTTTGCTCGGCCTCGTAGATTAATTTCGACCACTCGATACCCGGCCGAGCGCGGATTAGCTCTGCTACATCGCACACCCATATTAGCTGCTTCCACGCATGCTTCGCTCCATGCACACATAGGAAGAGAAGCAAATCATCGGTACCCAGCACGCGGATCTGCGCATTCCCAATCGCTGTGGTGGCAGTTTGGTCCCAGATTCGCTCGATGTCGTGGTGGAAATCGAACCGCTGGTGAACAAGGGCCGTGTGCAACTCGACCTTGAAGCCCTTTTCGTCCTGGAGGAACTCGTACGCAGACTGGCCGGCAAGAAATGCGCGCTCCTGCCTTGGCGTCATAGGAGGATCCGGGCGGTACGCCAATCCGACAAGAAGCTCCTTTGCCCTCAACACGTCATCGAGCCGGACGAGAATATCAAGGTCACCGAATGGGCGTAGCCCCAAATCGTTGTAGAGTGCCACACCGAGAACGGGGCCCTTCAACACAGCAAATTCGATGGACTCAGTCAGAAACACCGTCCGAATCCGCAGGAGTTCCTGGGTATATGCCAGCGAATGCAGTGCGACGCCGGCCCGATCTCCGTCCAAGGTCTCACGGATGTCTGAAGGGATGGCAATACCGGATTCCTCCAAAGATCGAAAGATCAGCGGCACGAGCCGATGACGCCATGCGAGTTCATAGAGGCGCTCCCAATCGATACCTCCTTCAGCGAGATCATGAATATGCTGACGCACTTCAGAGGATTGCCTAGTCCGCGCCAGCGCCAGAAGCAGGTTCATCTCCCTACTAGTCGTCGGTGGATCAGTCTGTTCGGTTACCCCTGCTATGTTCTCGAGCCTTTTCAACTTGGTGCGTCAAACCCGGACCAAATATCGTATCCGGTGGCATCGCCCTTTTCGTCTTCGACGACGTTGGCTTCAGTGACCTGGCGTTCCCACGAAACGCTGTACGGGCCGCCACGCGCAACCAGTTCACTGTGAGTCCCTTGCTCCTCAATGGCGCCGCTCTTCATCACAACGATTCGATCGGCGTTTCGCGCCACCGAAAACCGGTGCGTAATCAACAACGTGGTCTTTCCTTTGGAGTGCCGGCGGAACCGATCGAACCAATCGGCCTCCGACCACGAATCCATACGGCTCGTCGGTTCGTCAAGAAGGATGATCGGAGCGTCTCTGTATAGTGTGCGTGCAAGCGCAAGACGCTGCCATTCTCCCCCGCTAAGCTCCTGCCCGTCGGTGAACCACTTTCCGAGTTGCGAATCATACCCATCGGGGAGTCGGAGAATACGTTCATGGATGCCGGCAGACTTGGCGGCCTGCACCATGCGCATCTTGTCGGAGGGCCGAGCAACATCCCCCATCATGATACTCTCCCCGGCGCTCGCATGGTAGTTGACCGGTAGCTGAAAGAGTGCCGTGATTCTGGAGCGTAGTTCCTCGACATCAAAGCGTCGCAGGTCAAGTCCATCAAGCTCAACTGCCCCCCGTTCCGGATCGTACAACCTGGTCAGAAGCTTGAATACGGTGCTCTTCCCGGCACCGTTCTCCCCCACAATCGCTACGATCTCTCCGGCCGGAAGGAACAGGTTGAAGTGCTCCAGAACCGGGACAACCGTTCCCGGATAGGTGAACGTCACATCCTTCAGCCGAATTCCTTCTTTCAGGCGCTCCGGCGGCATGACTGGAGAAGGCGGCGAGGCAACGGATGGCTTGCGGTCGAGGAATTCGAATAGATGGCCGAGGTACAACCCATGTTCGTACATCTGGCCAACACCTCCGAGTAGCGTACCCATCAACCCTTGGCCACGAGTAAAGGCCTGGTAGAACAGCGCGAGGTCGCCCAACGATCCGTCCCCTCGCATTACCCTCCAGCCCATCCACGCCATGACGGCCGCGACGACGAGAAGCCCGACAAAGGCCGCAAACAATCGAACGAATACTTGCCGCTTCTCGAGCGCGATCCGCTCGCGCCTTAGCACGAGGCGGATGGCCTGGTAGGCCGGCTGAAATAGTGCCTTCAGGCCAAATACGCGGACTTCCGCAGCGGTAAAGCTGTGGGTGAGTACTTGGTCGAAATACTGCGCACGCCTGTGATCTTCCGTCCGCCGATGCCACCAACTGTGGTATTGACGGTTGTACCGGAGCAAGACCAGGAATGCGGGGAGCGTGCTCAACACCAGCGCAGCAGGTAGCCAGAGCCCGTAAGGAAGTAGTACCGCGGCCATGGCCACTATCGCAATGAGGTCGCGAAGAAAACCACCGACGGAGGTGAGCAGCGCCAGCGGCCGGTCCTGCGACTCTTCGAGGACGCGGAAGAGCTCGTCGTAATACTCGGGCGACTCGTAGTAGGCGTAATCCGTCTCAGCCGACTTGTGATGGACAAGAGCGCGAATATGATCTCCAACCAACTCTGCTTGTGCGATACTCACCCAGCGCGAGATCGACTCAAGAATCTGCGTTGCAAGCATCACGAGCGCCAACAACGATGCGTAGAGAATGAGCAGATCGAGTCCTTCCCACGCGCCCTGAACAGCAATCGCAATCACCGCCGCGTCCACGACATATTTGGCAAGAACCACCGACGCTGCGGGAAGCAATCCTTGGATGACTAGCAAGACCATGCTCGCCATCGTCCAACCTGGGGCGCCCTTCCACGCTGTTCGCAGCGCCCGTGGCGTGAGACGAAAGGTTCCTCGCAGCTTCCCAAACCTCGTCCTGAGGCGAGATGAAATCATCGACAGCACAAACATCGCACTACCTGATGGGCGCTAGACAACTCACTGTAGCAGCTTCGCAAAAAGATGTAGAAACGATCTCAATAGATGCTCAGACGAGCCAGTAGGTGCAGCCTTTGTGCACAAGCTGGTGGCACGTTCACTGGGCCTTGGACAAAAAAATAGGCGCGACGACATAATGAAGCACAGTCGTCGCGCCCTGCGAGCGGAAGCCGCTCAGGAACCCGGGGGAGGCCTTCTCCGACGCCGGCGAAATCCGAAGACTCCGTCGGCTCTGCGAGAACGCGTCCTTGGGCCCTTCGTCAGGTCCTCCACGTCGCCATGTACGATCAACCGAGGCGCTTGGTAAGGCTTCTTCACCTGAGCGCTTGGCGTTCTGGGGTTGTCCATATGACAAACTCCATGATTAGTTGATGGGACGTGAAGAGTAGGCGCCGGCGTGAACCGGCATCCTACATTCTTGCGGTGGAATGTACCCACCGAAACTGCAAGCATAAAGTGCGCACGAGATAAAAGCTAACCTACTGACGTGATAGCCAGGACGGCCAGCTGGGTGTACACAAGTCCCTTTTTACTCATGACAACTCGAATACTCTGCAGACGGGGACATGGGCGCATCGAGTTTCTCCACGCCCTCGTTCGACGTATTCTGTTTCGCTCATGGGGCCATTTCTAGCCATTTGGAGAGAACCACCGCATACCACGCAATCTGGCCCGACGAAGGCATTGAGGCGCCCACCTCACCTTTGAGCCGAGCCCGAAGCACTGACAGGTCAAGATACTCCGCCAATAGGCCGGATTCGTCCCTGAGCATCGTCTCCATCTCTGCGTGACCGGCGCTGGCGACTCCGTGTTCGAAATATGGACCCAGGTCGGCTTTGTCGTTGCGGCTCCGGATTGAATGGGGAAGCAACGGCTCCATCCCCCTGCGCAAAATCGACCGCGTCTCACCGTTCAATATTTTTTGCTCCGGAGGGATCGCCAAACAAAAGGACAACAAGCGACGATCTGCGAACGGCAACCTCACATCTATTCCAAAGGCGGCCGAAGTTTTACTCATGGTTGCAAAGACATTCGCATACGCTGGAGACACAAGGTCTCTATAGTGGTCGTCCCGCGCAGTGCGGAATCGAGCGCTCGGAAACACTTCAAGTTCGCGTAGGCGCTCAAACAATCGGACTCGATCCCGAAGGTCAGGATTCAGCAATTCGCTTTGCCCCTTCCAATAACTTTCGTCATCCTCGAAGCCGAGACGTGTTGCTTTTCTTCGGAGTGCCTTGGGAATAAGGGGTTCCACGCTATCTCTAGCATAGGCCAATTTCTCCCTTCGCGATCGTACACCGTCGCAATTGGCTACGGCATTAAGGATGCGCGCCCATTTCACCCACCGGCCGGCCTTAAAGAGCTCGGTAGCCCACGCTTCCCCATATGAAATGGCACTATCGCCAAAAAACCCATCCAAGATGACGCCAATGTTGGCCTGTTGTGCCTGCTCCCATGCAGCCAAGTGAAGAAACAGGTTTACAGCGATGTGGGGCTCGTCGGCGTGCCATAGCACCTGATCGATGTCGTGGAACGCATTGAGGGCGTCGCCGGCTACCAGCATCTTATTCAAGCCGCCGCCGACCCAGATGGCCTCCATATATTCCCGCTCATCGCAGGCTGGAAACTTATCGAAGATGAAGGAAATCGATGTCAAATCCTGATTCGCACCGCCCAAATGCCGCATCATCACGGTGATAGACGAGGAGTCGAGCCCGCCACTGAGCATTGTTCCAAGGCGAACTGCACTGCGCATTCTGCACCGGACGGCTTCGGTGAACAGTTCGCGGAAAGCCTCGGCATACTCCATCGACGACCCAAGCCGGATCTCCTCTTGGGGATCCAACTGCCAGTACGTCGTACTCTGAACACCGCCGGCAGTAACCGTCATCGTTTCAGCCGGGCGTAGACTCTTCACATCACGATAAAACGTTCGCTCTGCGTCCTCCTCAACCAACATGATGTAATCGACGACACGTACCGCATCTACGTCCTTGCTTACGTACGGAAGGGAGAGCAGTGCCTTGATCTCAGAAGCAAAAGCGAAGTAGCGGCCGGGTTTGTACACGTGATAGAGCGGCCGTAGCCCCATGGCATCGCGTACGCAAACGAGCGTTCCCTTGCCGGCATCCCAAACCACCACCGCGTAAACCCCGACGACATGCTCCGGGAAAGCATCACCCCACTTCAGATAGGCGGCCATGAGGAGTTCGGGATCCGTTGAACTCTTGGAAACGAGACGCGGACCAAGCGCCCGGATGAGTTCCTCCCGATTGTCCACTCGTGCGTCGGCGGCGAGCACGGCATGGCCGGCGCTACTGACAAGCGGCTGGATTTCGTTCAAGGATTCGGGTGTGGTGTGTCGGAGCACATGGCCGATGGCCACGTGATCTCCCAGCCACGATCCGCGGTCATCGCCCCCACGGTGGGCGATCAGGTCGAGCATGCGGGTCAACTCACGCTTTTCGACGGGCTTTCTATCGAGATGATAGATTCCTGCGATCCCGCTCATTCCGCCGCCTCGATGCCGCTGAGCAGCTCATAGTCTGCCAGCTTCTCCGTTTCACCAACGATGACCTCGCCGGCACTCTCGACCCACGCATGAGCTGAAAGCACACCCGCGCAGTCTTTCATCGCACCAAGGTGAATACTAGCTGGAAGGTTGCGGCGCCAATACTGGAAGCACACAGCCAGTGCCTGAGACAGGCATGGGCTATTCGGGAAGATTCGATGTGCGACTCGCTCTACCTGTTCTGCCCTCTCTCGGGCTGTCCGGGTATCATTCTTCGCCCTTGACGGGAATCGGTGGGCTGCCCGCTCTATCCCAGCCAGCACACGCGGATAGGACCATATCCGGAGGGCCCCATGGACTGCCACAAGGAGGCCGGCTGCCAGTCCGATCCCAAGCTGTTCTCGAATTGGTTTTCGAGCCCAGCCAGAGAGCAGTTGCATGGCATGGCGGAGTCTTCGTAGCACAGGCATTGTACGCTCCCAATCAGAGGCGGAACCCCACCGGCTTTTGGGCCAGCGTATCGACCAACGAGTCCGTGTGGTTTTCTACGGCTTTAACCACCTGCGAAAGAAGATTCAGTCCAGGCGGCCTGGCCAATCGGAAGATCGGAACGGAACGGGCCAGACGAAGCGCTCGTACAAGGTCAGCCTCTGTCGACCCAAGTGAGGGCAGAAACCGAGGAACGTAAGCATGCCTCAAAAATTCGATCACTGAGGCCTGGCCGTCGATCCTGTCTATGCTGATGGCCGATCCAGGCGCAAGGACATAGACGGCCACAAGTGGTGGTGGTGGCGTCGCCGACAAGCCCGGCCAGAGGATTCGTTTCTCAAAGTCGGGATGGACCCGTGGGTGCCCTATCTCTGATTCGCCCAGCACCGCGTGAAATACTTCGGGCCAAAGCTTCAAGCCGCCATACCCTTGCCGCGGCAGCGGTGCGTCTGATTCTTCCCATCGCAGGGCGAGAACGTCGTCGGTTACGAGCTGGTGTCCTCGGCCGACGAAGGAGGCAGCCAGCGTAGACTTCCCATCCCCTTTGAAGCCTACCAGCGCGACCGTTCCCTGCGCGACTGACACAGCGCTTGCATGCAGCACGTACTCTCCTCGTTGGGACAGAAGAACACCCATGCCCACGCCGAGCACCAACGGACCAAGGGTATCATCTTCGATTCCCTCCAGCGCAGAGACATCCACAGTCCGGCCATCTCGGACAAGGAGTTCGCCCACCGTACTCCATCCGATCGTAAAGGACTGTGCGTGGCCTTCAACGTAACGACCTTCTTCGTTTCCCGTCCGGAGCCCAGAAACGGTTCCCCGCCGTTTGCGCACAAGGACCTCTGCCTGAATATCATCGGACAGGCGGGGAAGATGTGGCAGGTCAATATCGGACTGCAGCGCCAACCCATACGCCAGGTGAGTAGGCTTCTGGCCACCCAGCGCTGCTCGCTGCGTATCTGGTAGCTGTTGAATCTGAGTTCGGGCTGGTTCCGTCACGTTCTGGTTTCGACTAACTATACAGCTTCTGAACTGGAGATCGTTACCAGCCCTTCAGCTTCGAGGGTCCTCACGAACTCCGACACGTCACGAACAACGTCATCCCGTCGCGCCTCGAAAACATTCATGACTTCATCCACCACTTCACCGAACGTATGCACGTGTTGCAGGTGTCTCCAAACATGCGCTGCAACGGCCTCCAAGCCATAATACGTACCCGTTTCCAGCCCAAGCAGTACAACTTCGTCCCCAATTGTGGCGGCCAACTGGTCTTGTGTAAGGGTGATCGTGGCTGCATCTTCGATCATGCGCTTCTGAAGATTAGGGAGTGGGATGACACCTGCACCATGAGTATTCGTTACGTGTGGGTTCCTCCGCTGTCGACCGGCACGAAACTAACTCGTAGCTACTTGGCGGATTGAACCCACTGGACCGCGTGCTGCACAAGTTGCGCTGTCGTACGCAAGCCGAGCTTGTCCTTAAGTCGACCACGATACGAGTCTACCGTTTTCACGCTTACGTTCAATGCGCTTGCTATTTCGCCCCGTGAGGCACCGTGCCCCATGTGCTCGTATACCTCGAGCTCTCTGTCGCTTAGCCTTTCGACGCCAGTTTTCGACTGATCAAGATCCGAAAGGTTGGACAGGATCTGGGTCTTGGCATTGTTGGTTACGTACACGCTCCCATTCAAAATCTTCCGCACAGCGTCGACGAGCTCGGTATCGGCTTCGCTCTTCATTACGAATCCTCGGGCGCCCGCTCTCAATGCCCGCTCGGCGAAGAGTTCCTCGTCGTGCCGAGTCAAAACCAGAAACCGCAGATCAGGCCATCTTGCAATGGATTGTTTCACGAACTCAATCCCGTTAATACCCGGCAAGGAGATATCCGTGATCACCAGGTCCAGACGTGTCGTTTCTATTATTGAGAGCCCATGCGCTGCGTCGGAGGCCTCGGCGACATCGACACTGCCCAATCCATGAGATAGAATAGCCAGAATGCCCTTGCGCACCACGGGGTGGTCGTCCACGACCAGGATGTGTAGTTGTTTTGAGCTAGCCACGTGGGAGTGAAGGAGCATCAGGCGACGGTAACGCAATGCATGGAGCCATGAACGGCCCCAAAAACCATGCCTAATCACAAACTATTTGGGACAACCGGGAGATTCGCATCTTCCGGCATTCCATCCATGCAGTTAACGGGGTACTTGCACCATCACCACCGTGTTTCCCATGCTGTTCATTTCGATCGAAAGAGTACCTCCCAAACGTCGTCCTCGGTAATGCATGATGGCGGTCCCCAAGCCGCCGGATTGCGAACGCCCTTCCTGCCATTGTTCGGCCCCCTTTCCGTCTGTCACTACGTAAAGCGGCTGTCCGTCATTTTCAACAGTCAATCTAACTTGCTCATCACTTACGGATAGCCGGACTCCTATAGTTCGTGGGTGAGCGTGCTTAATCGCATTGCTCATCGCCTCTTGCGCGATAAAGAAGAGGTCGTTTGCAGCTTCCGGTTCAATTTCGTCGACGGCGCCTTCAACGTGACATCGGCATCGGATGCTGAAAATGCGTTCGATATCGGCAGAAAGGCTATTCAAAGCGCTGGCAAGCCCTCTTTGGTCATCACCGATAGGAATCAATCCCCGAGCAAGACCATGAGCCATACGATCCGCCCTCTTTGCCAACTCAACAAGTTCGGTCGCGCGGTTCGCCTCCGGGTAGCCTCTTTCGGCGAGCCGAGCAGCGAATTCGCTCCCGATCATTGTAATACCGACAAGGAGCTGCCCAAGTCCGTCGTGTAGATCCTGACCGATGCGCCGACGCTCGTCTTCCAACGTGCGTAGCACAGCGTGCTCCAATTGTCGCTGCTCCGTGGGGTCGACACCAATGCCCACGACGTACTCAACTACATTATCCGTGTCTATAATCGCGCTATTGTGCCACTCGACAGATGCGGTCGTGTCCAAACAACCCCAGTACTCTCTACGTTCGTTCGGGAAGTCGTCCGCTCGTAAGGACTCGAAAGCAAGTTCGGATTCTTCGGCCGCAGATTCATCTTGCAGCAAATCGAATACATGACGCCCGATGATCTCGTCGGCTCGGCCGTCGGTTTTCCAGAGGGCGGAGCGATTGCAACGGACGATTCGCCCGTCTCTGTCAGCGACAATTACGTGAACGTCGGCAGCTTCAAGCACCAGAGCTGAAAAATCGAGTTCGCGGCGCAGGGCATGTTCCATGCTATACTGATCCGTCACATCGTGTGAAACGACTTCCAGTCTTTCTCGACCGTCTGGGTCAGTAACCTTACTGAATACCGACTCCAGCCAGATGAAATCCCCCTCCTTCTTTCGGACGCGATAGCGGACAGTTTCGACAATATGGGTGGCGTGCGCGTAGGAATCAGCTAGATCAGCTTTGTCGTTGGGATGAATTAGAGAGAGAAAATTTGTGCCGGCGATTTCCTTGGCATTGTACCCCAGAACCTCTACGCACGACGGCGAAACTCTTATTAGCGACCCATTGAGCGTATGAACTGATTTCATTAGTGGCCGCCCGTTTTGATTGACCTCAGCGCCATCAAACCCGGTTAAACTCACACCCTCACTACGATGTGGAGCAGTGAGATGCTCTGGCCAGTAAAGCACTCTGGGGCTTCCTGGAGTCAATCCTTCAAGTGCGCTCGATCCACGTGAGGATTCGTAGCTGGCTGATTGCCTTTGGGACATGTTAATCGAGTGGCGGATAATGGTCGAAATGTTTCAGTCGCAGCCGATCAGTACCCAGCGGCTTCATCCACACTTCTTACGAGTAGCGTTCACCGAGCGATCGAATCCGCGTTCTTCAACGTTCCAGACCCATGCCCTTTGAATGGAATAATGTGCTTCGGGCTGGGGAGGTTAACAACCAGCGACATAACTCGCAACTATTCCTCACTTCCCGATCCGTCTCTTTAGCACAGCCTGCGCTGCTGCCAGCCGTGCTACCGGCACTCGAAACGGCGAGCAGGAAACGTAGTCGAGCCCCACGCGGTGGAAAAACTCGACGGAATTGGGCTCGCCTCCATGCTCACCACATATCCCTACTTTCAGATCAGGCTTTGTTCGTCGGCCACCCTTTGTTGCCAACTCAACGAGATGCCCGACGCCTTCCAGGTCCAAAACCTGGAACGGGTCGTCTTCGAGTAGCCCGTTTTCTACGTAGAACGGGAGGAACTTGCCTGCATCGTCGCGGCTGAAGCCGAAGACCATCTGCGTGAGATCGTTCGTACCGAAGGAGAAAAAATCGGCAACCTCGGCGATGGACTCGGCCATCAGCGCTGCGCGCGGCACTTCAATCATCGTCCCGATGAGGTACTCAACGCGCTCCCCTTTCTCTGCAAACACGGCCTCGGCGATTTCTTCGATAATGGCACGCTGGTTGGCAAGCTCGGCTTTCGTGCCAATGAGCGGGACCATCACCTCGGGCTGAACGTCAATGCCTTCCAGCGCCACGTCAACCGCTGCTTCAAACAGGGCGCGCGCCTGCATGGCCGTAATCTCGGGGAAGACGATGCCGAGGCGGCAGCCCCGATGCCCGAGCATGGGATTGAACTCCTCCAGGCTCTCGACGCGGCGGCGTACTTCTGCCAGATCTTTTCCTTCCCGTTCGGCCAGGGCAGCGAGGCCCTCTTCGTCGCTGGGAAGGAACTCGTGCAGCGGGGGGTCGAGAAGCCGTACGGTCACGGGCTTGCCGTCCATTGTGCGAAAGATGTCAGCAAAGTCGCTCCGTTGGTGCGGGAGGAGTTCGGCCAGCGCCGCCTCGCGCTCTTCCTTCGATTCAGCCATGATCATCCGGCGGACGGCATGGATGCGGCCGCCTTCAAAAAACATGTGCTCCGTCCGGCAGAGCCCGATTCCCTCTGCGCCGAGCGACAAGGCCTGAGCAGCATCGGCCGGCGTATCGGCGTTCGCGCGAACCGCCAGGCGACGGATTCCGTCGGCCCATCCAAGGACCCGTTCAGCGTGCCTCGTCATTTCGGGAGCAACCAGATCCTCTTGCCCCACGACAACCTCGCCCGTGGTGCCGTTGATGGAAAGCCAGTCTCCCTGATTGATCGTCGTGCCGTTTGCGGAGAATCTGTTTTCGGCGTATTCGACGTGGAGATCGGCGCACCCCGCCACGCAGGGCTTGCCCCATCCGCGCGCCACCACGGCAGCGTGGCTCGTCATGCCGCCGCGCGCCGGCAGGATGCCTTCGGCCGCGTTCATGCCGCCCACATCTTCGGGGCTTGTCTCGATGCGCACGAGGATGCAGGCCTACCCCCGCCC
>JADFLK010000327.1 GCA_022564455.1 Bacteroidota bacterium | reverse complement strand
ATGGGCTGATTTAGAACGCGTCCACCTGGGCATCCATCTCCTCCAAATCCTTTTGCACAGCATCATGAAGACGGTCAACATCATCGGCTGTGTAGAGCCCTCGTGCAATGCCAGCCTGGTTGGTAACGACGATCACGAGGAAGCCTGCCTCGTTCAGTTTGTGGATGGCTTCGCGGGCGCCGTCGATCCAATGGAAATCCCGCACTCGGTGGACGTAGTGGAGGCCACGCTCGTCATTTAATGTGCCATCACGGTCCAGGAAAGCAGCTTTTCTAGCCATCGTCCTTGCTGAACATGATCCTCTCGACCAGCGCGCAGAGGACGTGCCCGCACAGTTCGTGGCCTTCCTGGATGCGGGGAGTATCCTCGCTCGGAATAGAGATCACTACGTCACAGATCCCGGTCATCCGCCCTTCACCCTTTCCTGTGAAGCCAACGGACAGCGCGCCTTTCTCCCGAGCGACTTCAAGGCCGCGCACGACGTTCGCCGAGTTTCCGCTGGTTGAGATACCGATGGCCACGTCGCCGGGTTGGATCAATCCGGAAAGCGGGCGGGCGAATACTTCCTCGAACCCGTAGTCGTTGCCGATGGCAGTGACCTGTGAGGAGTTGCCTGTGAGCGCGAACGCCGGAAGCGACGGGCGGTCGAGGTAGAAGCGGCCGGAAAGTTCGGCGGCCCAATGTTGGGCGTCGGCCGCGGAACCTCCGTTGCCAAAGAAATACACACGGCCCCCACTCCGAAATCGCTCGGCAATCTGCTCGGCCAGATCTGCGAGTACCGGCGCCAGTTCCGCAACCGCCTCGTGAACACGTACGCTGTCTGCAATCTGCTCGTCCGCGAAACTGAGGAGAGATACAGAGGTGAGGTGAGGTGTCACGGCGAAAATGGGCTTAGGAGTCGGAAGCAACGGGCTTGGGCAGAGGCTCCAGCTCACGCTGAACGGTTTCCGGGCCAAGCAGCACAGCAACCCAGCGCGTCTCCTCGCTGCTCTCCAGGGCAATCTTGACCGTAACCGACAGTGGCACGGACAGGATGAGGCCCATGGGGCCGAGCACCCATCCCCAGAAAATCAACGAGAAGAACACCACCAGTGGCGAAAGTCCGACGCCGCGGCCCATCCAACGCGGCTCGATCATGTTTCCCATCACTATGTTAATCACCAGAAAACCGAGGACCACGAGCAGGGCGGCGCCCAGGCTGATTTGCACGAGAGCGAGCAGGGACGCCGGAATGGCGGCGAGGATCGAGCCGATGTTCGGGATGTAGTTGAGGAGAAAAGCGAGAAGGCCCCAAAGCAGCGGAAAATCGACGCCGAGGATAGCCAGCCACACGGCGACGAGTATGCCGGTTACCAGGCTCACCATCGTCTTGATGACGAGGTACTGCTTCATTCCTGATGCGAACGCGTCGATCTGGGGGAATGAAGAGCCTTCGCGATGGAAGGCTCGTTGCGCCTTTACGCGAAACGACGAGGCTTCGAGCAGGATGAAAACAACGGTTAGGAGAATCAGCAAGCCGTTGGCGAGGGTGTCGCCCACACCGTTTAGCAGGGTCGCGACAAGGCTCAGCGCAACGCCTGGGTCAATGGTGTCCTGCAGTTGGGCACTATCGGGGACGTCGAATCCGCGCTCTGCGAACCACGCCATCAAATCGGCGACCTGTATGCCCAAACGTGCCTGGTAGACCGGCAGCGTCTGCACAAAGGCGGTCAACGACGAACCTACGAAAGCTGCAATTGCGAACACCACGGCTACGACACCCAGCACAACGAACACGACGGAAAGCACCTTAGGCACGCGCCACGAGCGCAGCTTGTTGACGGCCGGGAGGCAGGCGAACGCTACGAACGCAGCGACCAGCATGGGCACAACCACCGGCCGCGCCGAGCGCAGACCCGCGATGACGATCACCAGGGCCGCGGCGGCTACCAGCCCCCGGACCACTTGGCCACGCCGTTGGTGTTCGATCCGTATTGGGGCTTGATTTGGCATTCTCAGCCGGAGTATACGTGTGGTTTTGCCGTGGTATCGCCACTCCTTTCCGAAGTCAGCGCGTCCATGTTTCTAACCCACCGCTGGTGAAGCTAAAGTGGACGACTTCGGCGTTGTGCGCCTCGATGGCCTGCTCTACCTCATGCCTCCGGTCGAAGGCCGTGAAGAAAAACATAAAGCCGCCGCCGCCCGCACCGGAGACCTTTCCGCCTAGTGCGCCGGCATCTCGCGCAGCCGAATAGATGGCGTCGATTTCGGGGTTGCTGATTCCGCCCGCCATCTGCTTCTTCACACCCCAGGCTTCGTGGAGAAGCTCGCCGAAGAGTTGAAGATCCCTGGTGAGCAGAACGCGCTTCATCTCGGAAGCAAGGTCGCGCGTCCGGTCCATCGCTGCAACCGCCTTGCTGTCCTTGTTGCGAAAGTTCTCGATCTGCTGTTCGATGATGGTGGAGGAGAGGCGACTGCGGCCCGTCCAGGCCAATACCAGCGAATACTCCAGCTCCCAGATGGTATCGGAAGGAATCCGTAACGGATTGACCAGTACGTCATCGCCCCTGAACTCCATGAAGTTGAAGCCGCCGAACGCCGCCGCGTACTGGTCCTGCCGCCCGCCATGCATGCCCAGATCTTCGCGCTCAATTTGGTAGGCCAACCGCGCAATTTCGTATCGATCCAGCCCTGTACGCTGCCACGCGTCAAACGCGCCGATGAGGGCAACAACCATCGTGGACGAGGCGCCGAGCCCCGAACCCGGAGGCGCATCGGTGTGGGTGAAGAGATCGAAACCCCGCCCCAACTTTTGGCCAACAACGTCCATTCCCAGAACGACGCCAAGCGCGAGCTTCATGCCGTCACAATCCTCCGGAGGCTTATCCTCGGCTGCGAACTCAATCTCTTCGTCATAATCCAGCGACCGAAGCCGGATGACACCTGAATCGTTGGGTACGAGCGTTACGTAGGCGTACCGGTTGATCGTGGCGTTGAGCACGAGTCCGCCCCGTTCATCCGCATAGGGCGAAACGTCGGTTCCACCACCGCCGAAAGCGATACGGAGCGGAGCGCGGGATCGAATCGTGTGCGTCATCAATAACAGTAACAGTGCGTGCACACCGACGGTGTGCCCCGACGAACAGAAGGTGCATCAAGCTAACATCACCCTAACACCAGGGCCGCACGGGCGTAGTCATCGGGCGTGCCGATATCGAGGAAAGGGGCTTCGGGAAAGCGCATCGCCCACAGCGTGTCTTCCTTCACAAGTTGCGGAAAGACCACACGCTCCAAACTCACGTGCTCGCCCTGCGGGACATCCCCCAGCGCGTCTGGCGCAAGCACGTAAACCCCCGCGTTGATCCACGCCGCACCTGATTCCGCTACCG
>JADFLK010000013.1 GCA_022564455.1 Bacteroidota bacterium | reverse complement strand
ATAATCGCGGAGACCGACGAGGCAACCGAGACCGCAGCAAGAAGGACCGAAAGCGCAACGATGGCGGAAGCCATCCCGGCGAGCCGCTAGACGGGATGTTGGAGTTGATCGGCGACAAGAAGTTTGGCTTCATGCGCTCTTTTAGCTCCTCCCTTAGCAAAGGCGACAACGACCCGTTTATGCCGCCGCCGCTCATCCAGAAGTACAATCTGCGCGACGGCGTGACGCTAAAGGGTGTCATCAAGCCGGGCCGCAAGGGCGCATGGCAGGTGACACAAGTGGATGAGGTAATGGGCGTGAGCCCAGAGGAATGGGCCGAGTTCACCGAGTTCGACTCCGGCACCACCATATACCCGGAGGAGAAACTGAACCTCGTTACCGGCCCCGACGACTACACGATGCGTGTTATCGACCTCGTCGCGCCACTAGGTAAGGGGCAACGTGCCCTCATCGTGGCTCCGCCGCGCGCGGGCAAGACGGTCATTCTCAAGCAGATGGCCGAGGGCATTACTACCAACCACAAGGAAGTGAAACTGGTGGCGTTGCTGATAGACGAGCGGCCTGAGGAGGTTACCGACTTCAAGCGCAACACGGCTGCCACCGTATTCGCTTCATCGAATGACTTTGGTGAGGACAACCACGTTCGTGTAGCGACGCTGGCCTTCGAATACAGCCGCAGACTGGTTGAGATGGGCCATGACGTGGTCCTCCTCCTCGACTCGCTCACACGCCTCGGCCGCACGTTCAACCTCTGGGGCGGCAATTCCGGCCGCACGATGTCCGGCGGCCTTGATGCCCGCGCTCTGGTGATGCCACGCAAGATTTTCGGCTCCGCGCGCAACATCGAAGGCGGCGGATCGCTCACGATCATTGCTACTGCGCTTATCGAAACAGGCAGCCGCATGGACGACGTGATCTTCGAGGAGTTCAAGGGCACCGGCAACTCGGAAATCGTGCTCGACCGCGAGCTCGCCGACAAGCGCATCTACCCGGCCATCAACATCCGCAAGAGCGGAACGCGCAACGAAGAACTCCTGATGTCCGACGAGGTGCTCCGTCAGCGGAACATGCTCTTCCGCGTACTCGCCGAGCGGCACCCGGTTGAGGCCATGCAGGCTCTGCTCAAGCAGGTTCAGCGCAGCCCCACCAACGAGCATCTGC
Source organism: Bacteroidota bacterium (assembly GCA_022564455.1). Next base: position 11,525 of record JADFLK010000013.1, on the reverse strand, counting down.
TCAACGAATTGGTTCCGGAGCAGACGTATTAGGAGTCTGTCGGATTTAGGATGATTCTACTGCGGCGGCAGTAAGGCGGCCCATTTCCGCAATCCTTTTCGTCGCGTAGCCCGACTATGCGCTTCAAAAGATCAAATAAGTGGTCTCGATTTCCCGCTCGCCTCGCCACGAACCCCTAAACCCGACAGCCTCCTAGCCCAAAATGGCAATCCAGGCTAAGCGGAGACAGCGTGAAAGTTGTCTCTGCTTTTCTTTTTGGGGTTAGATCGGCCACTTTCAGGTGTCTATAAGGGCATCACACGCCAGTTTGCAGATGCGCCCCACGTTCGAATCGGCCGCCGAGCCCGAGATCCAGTACGATTACGTCCCAATAAAGGACCGCGACGAGGCCGAGCGGCCGCGCGAAAAACTTCTAAAGAACGGCCCCGGGGTGCTCTCGGATGCCGAGTTGGTTGCGCTCATTTTTGGGAGCGGCACGAGGATAAGAGGGCGGAGCCTCTCGGCCGTCGAACTAGGGCAGGCCGTGTTGCGCGCGTACGGGTCGCTGGCCGAGTTGGCGCGGCGGGATGCAAAATCGTTGATGCGCACGAAAGGCATCGGGCCCGCCAAGGCAGCCCAACTGGTCGCGTCTTTCGAGATTGGGCGACGTGTGGAAGGCGCAACAGAAGAAGAGCGTATTCGGGTTAAATCCCCAGCCGATGCCGCCGCCTACTACGGCCCCAGGCTGCGCGATCTCAAGCGAGAGGTGTTCATCGTGGTTCTCCTCAACACGGCCGGCATCATAATCGGCGACTACACGATCAGTGAGGGCGGGCTCGCGGGAAGCATTGTGGAACCTCGCGCTGTGTTCGAGAAAGCCATTCTTGAGCACGCGGCATCGATCATCTGCGTCCACAACCATCCCTCCGGCAACCCGGAGCCCAGCCGCGAAGACATCGCCATCACAAAACAATTGGTAGAAGCGGGTAAGCTGATGGGTGTTCCGATTAGCGACCACCTAATTATTGCAGGACGGGGCTATACTTCGTTTGCGGATCGCGGGTTGATTTGAGTTGTCGGATACCTGTATTCAGCAGGCAAGTGAACGATCATCACAAATCTAGCTTCTTGAATACCCGCTCGGGGATTGCTTTGATCACGCCCATCACACCACGCCAAAAGGCGGGAATGTAGACGACATCCTGCCCCTTCTTCATGGCCTTGTGGATGCGGGCGCCTACGTCAGCCGGATCTGCGAACAAGCGATTTTTCGGTACGTCGGCCGTCATGGGTGTGTCCACAAAGCCAGGTTTGATAGTCGTTACGGAGACACCGTGCTTCGCCAGGCGGGCACGAAGACCCTGAGCGAACAGGCTGATAGCTCCTTTGGCCGCGCCGTACACGTAGTTGCTTGGCCGCCCGCGATCGCCGGCTACTGAGGAGATGACGGCAATAGCGCCTCGCCCCTGTTTCTCAAACAACCCGGCCAGGTGCGTAAGCAGCGCGATAACACTGGTCGCGTTCGTGGTGAACGCATCTACGGCGGCATCGGCGTCGGATGCAACTTCGGTTTGATTCGGTAGCATTCCGTAGGCCAGCAGCGCATAGTCAAGGCCATCAGGGAAAATGCTCTGAACGGCCTCCATCAACGCCGCATGACGGCCGAAGTCGGTGGCATCGAGGGTGAACGTTTCGACACCGGAAGCGCCTCGCGCTGCAAGATCGCTCGCGTTCGCTTGCAGTTTGGCTTCATTCCGAGCTACAAGGAGCAGATGTGCCCCCTCAGTGGCAAAGCGGCGAGAGGTTTCGTGGGCGATAGCGCTCGTCGCACCGATGATAAGGACCGTACTCATGAGGGCCTGTTAGCAGTTAGGGGTTGAGGTCGATCCGAGGACAGTCTGAGGCCGTTCCAAGGCGCACAAGGAGTTGGGGGCAATAGTCTCGGACGACGAGTGTAACGCCGAAACGGACCAGAATGGCATGAAACGCCCCACCCCCTAACTGCTAAGAGGTTGTTGAATTATCCGCTCTGTCGCCGAGAGTGGCCGTCGCAGGCAAGATGGGATAGTTCAACAGCCTCCTAACAGGCCCTACGTGACGCGTCGCCAGAAGGATGAGGAGAAAGCGGGATCGATATGGGTTGAGAACTCTTCCCATCGAGGGAAATATGTGCGGAAGCTCTCGCCCGACATGCAGGCATCTTTGGCTGGGTACACGGCACCGCCGGCCTCGCGGACAATGGCGTCCAGGCTGTGGAAGAAGCGGATGGTTTTCTCGCCCCTGTTCGCAAAATCCAGGGCCAGCGTAATGCCGGGGCGCGGAAACGACATCATTCCAGGCGATCGGATATCGCCGAATGTTTTGATTACGGCAAGGAACGAACCTGCGCCGCTTCCTGCAATTCGGCTGAGGAGTTCGCGGATCGTAGCATTCGAGTCCTCGAACGGCACCACGCACTGGTACTGCAAAAGCCCACGCTTTCCGTAGCCCCGGTTCCAGTCGCGGATTGTGTCAAGGGGGTAGAAGTAAGGGTCGTAGTGGATTCGTGTCCGCTTCACGCGGGCAATCTGTTTGCGGAAATAGGCGGCGTTGAAAGCGCGGATAGAGAGGGGGTTGAGTAGCCATCCGGGCGCATCAAACGGAGCCGAAAGACGCGCCCTTCGGGTAGGTAGCGTAGGTGGGAGAGAGGTGTCTGGGTCCGCCGGTGCGTGTTCGCCTTGCATAAGAAGCCCCCTGCCTTCGGATCGGAGTCCGTCGATCCATGCGACCACATACGGACTCTCCTCGTTGGCTTTTTTGGACAAGCTCAGAAACTCATCCAGAGAGCGAAAGCGTGTTGTCGTCACGTCGATTTGGTCGCTTTCGATAGGCTTCAACTGGAACTCAACCCACGTGATGAACCCCGTTAGTCCCAGTCCAGCAATCGTAGCGCCGAACAACTCAACGTTGCTATCCGGCGAGCAGATCAGTCGCTCGCCGGACGAGCGGACGAGTTCAAACTGTGTGACGTGGCGGCCGAACGTGCCCGCCACATGGTGGTTTTTTCCGTGGATGTCATTGGCCACGGCTCCACCAAGCGAAACGAACTTCGTGCCCGGCGAAACAGGTATAAACCATCCGTGCGGAACCGATTGGACAAGTACTTCTGCCAGTGTAGTACCAGCCTCAGCCCTAAGCAAACCCGTATCGAGGTCGAAGTTGATGAAGCGGTCGAGCGCGGAAGTGTTAAGAAGCGTGCCACCATTGTTGAGGCAAACATCCCCATAGGAGCGGCCCTGGCCATACGCCAGTACAGTCGATTCGCCGCCACGAAAGTCCGGTAGACTTAACCGGTCCTGGATGCCAACGATATGGGCGGGCTCGGATTTCGGATAGCGCCCCCACGACTGGAACGCACGCTGACTAGCGGCTGTCGGCTTTCCCATATCTAAAGTGAGGCCGCCAGGACAATGCCGGCGGCTAGTGCGCCGACGCTCCAGCTTATCGGATCGCGCACAGTAAAGAGTACCGGATCGTCGGGCATCGCACGTCGATGGGCTACCAGCCACATGTGCATCGTCCAATAGAGGAGGAGGGGTGTGACTAACCACAACCGAACGGGGTGCTGATAAAGGGCGGTCACTTCAGGACTGGTGATGTACAGAGCAAGTACGAGCACGGCCATGAAGCCCGTTGCTGGACCGAGCCCGCGGAGCATCGCCACATCCTCTACGGAGTATCCACGCCCTTTTGAAGCGGTTACCTCCGTCTCCTGCATCAGTCGCAGCTCTGCGTACCGCTTGAGAATTGCAAGGCTCAGGAAAAAGAAGAGGGAGAAGGCGAGTAGCCATTCGCTCAGTTCTACATGCGTTGCAGCCGCTCCAGCCAGGACACGCAGCGCGTACAATCCCCCGAGGATTACCACGTCGAGCGCGGTCCATCTTTTTAAGCCGAACGAATACGCCAGCGTCACAATCAGGTACACCGCCAACACCATTGAGAAGGGCATCGGGAGCGCAACCAGTGAAATTGCGAAGGCGCTCGCAATCAAGAGTGGCGAGAGCATGTATCCGAATGCAGGCGAGAGCGCGCCTGACGCAAAGGGCCGCGTTCGTTTTGTGGGGTGTTGGCGGTCGTACTCGCGATCCACCAGATCATTGACGATGTACGTACCACTGGCGAGCAAGCTGAACGCGGCAAAGGCGACGAATGCGTCCAGCAGCAAACCGGTTTCCGAGACCTGGTGGGCCATCAGTAAGGGCAAGAACACGAGGATGTTCTTTACCCACTGATGGGGGCGTAGTGCACGCGCGATAACGATCAGTTGAGCCGCTCCGCGGCGCGGAGTTGATCGTATCGCAGTCTTTGGCGTCTGGGAGGGTGGCAAGGTTAGTCCATGTCTGGCTCGATGGCAAAATACGCGACATCCGGGGCGAGGCTGACGGTAGGCCAGGGAGATCTAAACGCGGCCTTCAGCGCTGCGATTATGGTTCCGGTCGCGGATTCTACAGGATACTCAACCAGGGACGATTCGATAAGAATACGGTGCCCGTCGTCAAGCGCGCGCGACAGACGCCTTACCACAACCAATGCGTACTGATCGGCTGTCTCGTGTTCCTCAAATGGGCCTGCAATGCTTATAGGCTCTGCGTCGGTGAGCCTTTGCGTATAGCCAAGACCAAGATGCGGATGATCGACCACAACGAGGTCGCCACGCCCAACGTGTTCTGCAAGTAGGCCATAACGGTAGGCGTAGACATTGTTTGCAGCGTCCGTAGCAGGCAAGATGTCGCCGAACAAGTTGACGGTGAATAGCAGTGCTGCCAGGAGGCCGAGCGTCGTGGTTGTACGCTAGGTGCTCGCAGCCGGTGGCAATACGTCCGTGCAGAGTAGGGCAAGAAGCATCCACAACGCTGTTACCTGAGGGATCCAGAACTCGACGTTGTAAGGCTGCCAGAAGAAAAAGAACGAAGCATAGATACCGATCCAGAGAGCAACGGGGAAGGCTGGCTGGCGTGCTTCGGAGGCCATCTGCTGACGACGCAGGACACCGCGTATCAGCATGGCACCAAACCCGAGCCCGAAGGGGGCCGCACCGGCGATGAGCAGGTACGGTGCGTACTCCGGCAGCCCTCGCACCAGGAAAGCTTCGTCGACCAGGGATTTGTCCGGGAACGCTGCCGTCATGGCATTTCGAACAGACGGAAGGGAAAAGCAAAGTGTCCGCCAACGAAGGCCCGACCTAGCCCCATTGCCGCCATTGCCAGCGTAGTAACCGAAAGCCCATGCCTCTCATTGTGGGCGTACAGTGTAAACCAGGACCACGCCTCATTGAAGCTCGAGGGGCGTACGAAGGCAAGCAGAACGGTGCCATAGCCTAACAGAACCACAACCGCACCGCTCGCTACGTACATGGTAGTGGAACGGCCGAATGGAATAGCGGCCTGTTTACGTCGAAGCCACAGTGCGGCCAGTATTACGAGGCCGAAGAGCACATGGATTTGATGGCCTAGCATGGCCACACCGTGTAGGAACCCGATTGTGAGAAGATGCCTGCGAGTGAGTGTGGCGGCCAGCACGACGTACAGGGTAGCGAGAAGGAAGAGCAACGGAAGCAGATGCACTTCCACACACCCACTGTAGAACCAGAACCCGAAGGACACAGCGGCGCCTATCGTCGTGCTTAGGGCGAGCCCGCGTCGTAGTGAGGTGCCCCCTTTTTCTTAGCAGCGCGTACAGTGTGCCTGCTGCAAGTGCTCCGAAAACGCTATTGAGCAGTGCAATCGCTGCGGCAGTATCTGAGGCCAGGCCGAGCAATCGCCCCAGCTTAAGCCAGGCCGCCGCCGCAACATTGTAGAGGAGGTGGTGCGGGTGGAAAAGCCGTGCCCCGCCCGCCTCGATGTCGCTCAGATAGTTGAGGCTGTCGTGTGCGAGTGCCAGGTTTTCTGAACGTGTAAGAGCATACAGAAGGAAGGCGCTCCCGATAACCACCATCCCTCAAGTCGGAGATGCTCATTGGCATCGGTCCCTGATGGCGTTTCGAGACTGGGCGTATTCAACGTAACGGGCGGAGGAGGCTTTCGGGAGGCGCCAAAGATACGGGGTGAGTTCCTCCGCTCCGAGCCGTTTTCGCGGGGTGTTTGCGGTTCAGCAGGCATTGGTTTGGTTGTTTAATGACGATCACTTGTAGCATCCATCCATCATGGCCGACCTCTTCGAAACCATCGTTTCGCTTTCCAAGCGCCGCGGGTTCATCTTCCAGTCCTCTGAGATATACGGCGGGCTTGCCGCTGCGTACGACTATGGTCCGCTGGGTGTAGAACTGAAGCGGAAGGTCAGCGACCGGTGGTGGAAGGCGATGGTATACGGCCACGACAACATTGAGGGGGTGGATGCCTCCATCTTCATGCACCCGATGGTTTGGAAGGCCTCAGGCCACGTGGATGCCTTCAACGACCCGATGATTGACGACAAGGCTTCGAAGAGGCGGTACCGTGCCGATCAGCTCATCGAGGGGCACATCGCACGCCTTGAGAAAAAGGGGAAGGATGACGCGGCAGCGCGCGTCCACGCGGCCTTGGTTGAAGCGCTGAATGCCGACGACGCGCCGAAGGCGCTCTACGATCTGATCATGGCCGAAGAGATCAGGAGTCCAGATTCCGGCGCATTCGACTGGACGGAGGTGCGCCAGTTCAACCTGATGTTCGAGACGCAGCTAGGTGCGCTCGCCGATGGCGACAACACGATCTACCTCCGCCCGGAAACCGCTCAAGGCATCTTTGTCAACTTCCACAACGTGCGTGAGACGGGCCGCCTACAGGTGCCGTTTGGAATTGCCCAGATTGGGAAGGCCTTTCGCAACGAAATCGTCGCTCGGCAGTTCATCTTTCGGATGCGCGAGTTCGAGCAGATGGAGATGCAGTACTTCGTCAAGCCCGGCGAGCAGATGGAGGCCTACGAAGCGTGGAGCCAGAAGCGGCTCGACTGGCACGTTTCCAACGGCATCCGCCCGTCAAAGCTGCGCTGGCATCAGCATGAGAAACTTGCCCACTACGCGGATGCGGCGCAGGATATCCAGTTCGAGTTTCCCTTCGGCTGGAACGAAATTGAAGGCATCCATTCCCGTACGGATTTCGATTTGAGCGCCCATCAGGAGTATTCAGGAAAGAAGATGGAGTACTTCGATCCGCAAACGCAGGAGCGCTACATCCCGTACGTCGTCGAAACCTCTGTTGGCCTCGACCGCACCATCCTGATGGTGCTCTGCGATGCGTACCGCGAGGAGGAGGTGGGCGGTGACAAGCGAACCGTGCTCAAGCTCCACCCCGAGCTGGCGCCCTATACGGTGGCCATTTTCCCACTTGTTAAAAAGGAGGGGATGCCTGAGAAGGCGCACGCCATCGAGGCCGATTTGCGTGGCCAGTTCAACGTTTATTACGACGAGAAGGGCGCAGTGGGCCGCCGGTATCGCCGCCAGGACGAGATCGGCACGCCGTTTTGCATCACCGTGGACGGGCAGACCATGGAAGACGGCACCGTCACCATCCGCGACCGCGACACGATGGCGCAAGACCGGGTTCTGGCTGAGAACGCATGCGCATACATCCAGGATCGGATGAGCGGGTGGACGGTAGAGTCGGATTGAAAAGGCCCTAGTTAAGATTGGCTAGTTGTTCAAGTTGCTCCAGTAGCATTGCAGTTCGGGCCGCATTCGTTGGACCTGTTTCAACGTGACCTGGAAGAGCGTCCCTGAAGTCAGGCTCCTCAAGTAGTCGTTTGATGCCTGTGCTGAGGTAAGTGCGTACGTCGGCACTGGACGTCGCAATTTCGCCATTTAGTTCTACCCGCCCATCGATGACTGTTAGCAGGTCTTCAAGATCATGGCTGGCAAAGTAGTCGTCGTGATATTCCCTGGATGGGCTTCGAAATGCTTCTAGTTTCGTTGCGATAAAGGCGACTGGGGAAATAACCCGGATTGGAGGACCGTCTGGGAATTGGATTGGTACAGCCGTGTCGAATGCGAACGGGTACCAACGGTTACTGAACCCGAGTATGCTCTCGTCTATCGGCATGATGTCGACTCGTATGCCTTCAATCCTCCATCGGCATATCGGCGCGCCCGGAGATGTGTCATGAGTGAAGTGAAGGTCGCGAAGCTTCTCTTCAAGTTCCACATGGGCCATACGAGAGGCTAGTTTAATTATGAGATCGACGTCCAGCGTTTCACGGAAACGCATGATGAGCGGATCTGTGACGAGCAGCGGCACTACAGCTCCGCCCAGGAAGACGACCTGCTCTGCCAGACCTTTCATGTGTTGCGATATTTTTGCAATTTCCTGTGGACCAGGTGCGTTAATGTGGAGTGTTTTCATGATGACAAACGTTTTTCTAGCTCCTTCACAGCCAGGTTGCGTTCTCGTGCCCGCCCTTCTCGCAAGGCGTCAACTAACGTCAGTAGTTCGTAAAGCGCAGGATCGCGCTGTGCAGCAAAGGGAACAGAATGGTATAGTGGGGTTAGCGCATAGCCTTTTGCCGTGCCTGATGCCGATGGCCACACGGGGATTTCCCCTGACGTGAGGTCCGGAACGCGAAGATGCTGATTCAGAGGGGGAGCCGCAAAGCTTGTCGGAATGCCTCGTGTCACTTCACCACGCTCGGCGGCAAACGCATAGGGAACGCCGTGAATAACGAACTCGCGGAGATTCGCGAGAACCGGTTTGCGTTGCTCTGGATCGTAAAGACGTGCTTTCGATGTTCGGTCAAGGCTGCGGTGCGCCTCGGACAGTCCCACGCCCACATCGAAGGCTAGAGAAGACAGACTGGTGTGGCTCTCCGGAGAGGCAACGAGCTTGAGTAGAATGAGAATATCCTGAGGCTTGATCATATAAGATCCTGGCTTTTAGTTGATCTTTCCCATTTCCGGAAACGGGAAAGAGAAAGAATAGTTTCAGATAACACGTGTTAAAATACGCAGGCACCGCAACTAAAGTGGTATGTAGCGCCGTTTTGCATCACCGTGGATGGGCAGACCATGGAAGACGGCACCGTCACCATCCGCGACCGCGACACGATGGCGCAAGACCGGGTTCCGGCTGAGAACGTCCGAGATTATTTTGCTGATCGCATTCGTGCTTGGACACCCGAGATCTGATCCGAAAACGCCTCTTACGAGTATACATGTTCGTATCGCGGGTGTTTGGCTTGATTAACGGTGTATAGCACGCTGCTTACTAGAGGACAGGCATCCGACAACTATCAACCTCCCCTCATCGTCATGTTTGCCTCAAGACTCTCCGGGCTTAGCCTCATAGGCGCGTGTGCTATGGCCCTTGCACTCTCTGCCTGTGACTCCACGACTGCCGGTGGGGGGAGGCAGCGACGATGTTGTTCCAACCCTCATTCCGCCGGCAGCGTTTAGTATTGATGACGATTCGTTCCCCGAACAATCAGTGCACTCCTTTCAGGGGTCGAATCACACGCAAGCCTTTGCTCGTGTTGCCATCGTTAATCTCGTCATAGGTATTCATCTCATTATTCCAGCCGAGGCAACAAATGCAGCTACTCAGGTTCAGCCAATCGTTGAGAACGGAACTTGGGTTTGGGAAAATACAGTGCTTGTTGAGGGCCAGTCGGTTACGTTCCGTCTTGAGGGAACGCCGGACGGGTCTGAAATTGACTGGCGTATGATCTTGGCGTCTGCGACTATTAGCGGACAGGATTACACGCACTTCGTGCTGTACACGGCCACATCTTCGATTGACGGAACTTCCAGTTCATGGAGCCTCTATTACAATATCGAAGGCCAGGGACGGACTCGCGTTCTGGACGCCGACTACCTGCAGACGGGCGAACAGCGTGAATTGACGTTCAGCATTCCGGAATCGAACCCGAATGAAGGTGCGCGGGGTGATTCAGTCACCTACACGTCCGATGGGAATGACCGTGTTTTCGATTACATGGAATCGCCGACCCGAAACCACTTCATTGAATGGAATGCTGTGACAGCAGTTGGTTCCATCACAGCCTGGGACTGGAACGACGGCACCCGCGCCTGCTGGGACAGCAACCTGGATAACGTACCCTGCGTGCCAACTCTCTAGACACGTCGTTTCGATGACTTAGCCCTGCATGGATGCGTCTGTGCGGGGCTTTTTGTTAGACGTAGTAGGGATACGGCAAGCCGCGCCCCTACGTTCGTAGGTGAAGGGCAGAAATTAGCGAATCAACCAATCCGTCAAAAGAGCCGTTGCTCATGACGAGCACAAGATCATCTGGCTCGAGAGTCTTCAGCAGAGGAGGGAGAATGGCCGAAGCGCCGGCGTAGGCTCCCGCAGGCGTTCCCCGCTCGCGGATGGTGTTCGCAACAATCTTCGGATCGAGAAAATCGGCCGGGTCGTCGTTGTGGCGGAGGGGTGGGGAAGAGAGGAAGACCTGATCGGCGGCCATGGCCGGAATCTCGATCGCCGCCAGTTCCGCGCCCATGCTGTCGAACACGGTGACACGGAAGACAACGGCTGTGGGAACACCTGCGTTGGACAGGCTCACGAGCTCCATTGACATTGCCACGCGGGTCGCGCCGCGGGGGCCGCTGACAACGTTGAAGCTGTCGGTGAAGACGTTGGCCGCCAGCAGGTCGTTCGTGAGGTTCAGGACTCCCGCGCCGACGAACGCCAGCCCTTCCACGATCCGTGGTTCAAGCGGACCCGCGGGATTCATGTTCGACGAGAACTGGACGTTGTCCACTTCCGGCGGCCACAGGTCGCCCCACGGATCGCTCGGGTTGTCGGCGTGCGTGTTGATGTCCAGCGGATCGTCGAGGGGACGTGAGACGCCGCCGGGCGGAAGGCCGTTGGGCGTGAAGTCCCAGCTGAACGTGGCATTGCAGGCTTCGAGCACCGCCACGTCGAAGGACGCTTGACTCAGGTGGAAAATGGACGGCTTGGGGGGCGGAGCGTTGATGATCGTCAGCGTGCCCTGCAGCTGGTTGTCGGGCAGGTCCAGGTAGTTAATGAGCCGGAGCGTCACCTGCTCGCCGGCGGCCATCTCGATGGTGTTATTGATGCCGATGTCGGGCAGGCACGCGACCAGTGGGCCTGGCGGACACAGGCAGCCGGCGGTGATCTCGATGAGCACGTTGATGTCCGAGGTGATCGTGACCAGCTTCCCCACGCCGGTGTTGTTGCTCAGGCAGTACCAGAGGTCCTTGTGGGTGTTGGGGCCGCCGAGGCACTGGGAGTCCTCCGGACTCGCGGTCGCCACCTGCATGTTGACAGGCTCCACGATCGTCTCGTTTGCATCGAGGCGATCGATCTCGATCATCGTGGCGCACTCGTCGTTGGGAGGTACCGCGGTCAGCGTCAACGTGCCGCTGCCGACGGGCGAGACCGAGCCGCTGCCCACCCGGATCAGGTAGCAGTTGCCCTGCACCACGTCGGTCACCAGCAGCGAGGTGCCCGGCGGGCAGTCGACTCCATCGTTGTTGCACGCCAGGGGCGGGTCGCTCAGCGCCTGGCAGTCGCACCCCTCGTAGACCGCCAGCTGGGTGTCATAGCCGGCCTGCCCGCAGG
>JADFLK010000326.1 GCA_022564455.1 Bacteroidota bacterium | reverse complement strand
TGGCGGTCATCCGCAACCTGAATGAGTTGTACAACGAATTCAACACGCGCCGCTTCGCCACCGACATCTTTTTCTCAGCGAAGCACCAGGAGATCGCCAATCTTTTTGCCGATTTCCCCGAGCGCGCCGATGCCTACGAGTTGCTGATCGAGATGGACACCCAGCACCAGACCACGTACGACGAGATGGTGCAGTAACGGGCAAGTACAGGTCACCCGCCAGGCCTCTCCTCGCTAACGAAGGCGATGGCATAGTTGGCGCGCATTGGAATCCTCCTTACAGCTAAGAGGCCCTAATCCGACTCCAGATCGAAACTTGCCGCCATCTGCCGTATCGTCTCTGGATCGCCGATAATGGTAAGGCGGTCGCCCTGGCGCAGTTGCGTATTTCCACGCGGCACGATGGTATCGTCACCCCTTCGTATTAGGGCCACGAGGGCTCCTTCGGGTATCTGTAGTTGGCTTAGCAATTTGCCGATGTATGCGCCCGACTTCGCGTCTCGGTCCAGGTCAAGCGTCAGGAAACGATCATCCCTCAGCATGATCTCTCTCAGCTCCTGGTCGGTCTCAGCTTCGAGCCAGGCCTCCATGAAATCATCGTCGTCCACCCGTTCGGCTATCTGCGCAAGGATTCGAAGGTGTTGGCCAGGATCTTTGTCGGGGCTTACCAGGAAAAACAGAGCATGGACGATTTGCATCTCTTCCCCGTCGTGAAATTCATCCGGCGGCACCACGACCCCTTCCTTCGAGCGCACCATGACCATTTCAGCCTGCATCAGGCCGGCCTTCTTGAGGTGAGGGAGGGCAACTCCGTGAGTGACCGGTGTAGCGCCGGTTCTCGTTCCCTGCTGAAACTCTTCGAAGATCTCGGTCGCCGTTCCTGGCACCCGGTGTTCCAACCGCTCCGATGCCAGCCGGACCACCACGTCGAATGATTGCCCTTCGTCCAGGTCGATCGCAAAGCTTCGGGCAATCGTTCGTTCGAAGGGATCATCCGATCGGAGCCCTTTTTCCTTCAGGATATTCCGAAGCTCCCTGTCGAGCCCCTCATACCTTCTCCGGCCCCATCGCTCGAACAGGTGGTAAATCGCGCCGTCTCGGTTGACTCGTTTGCGCGCGTAGTTCAAATACCATAGGATCCCGAAAACGATAAGCCCGCCCGTGAACAGAATCGGGAGCCAGCCCATCTGAGAGATGAGCCATATCGGGGCCACAATGCCGAAAACTTGAAGCCAGGGGTATAGCGGCGTTCGGTATCCGGGATCGTACGACTCTATATGACTCTCTCGCATCACGAGAACGGCCAACGAGGCCAGTGCGAACATCATCATCTGAAAAGCCCCCGCCAGCTTTGCGATCTTCGTGGGGTCAAACAAGATCACGAAAACCATGATGATCGCAACCGTGGTGTAGATGGCTGTCGTTGGTGTGCGTCGCTTGCTCATGAAACGGAACGCGCGCGGCAGCAAGTGGTCGCGACTCATGGCAAGTGGATAGCGCGATGAGCTCAGAATCCCTGCATTGGCCACGGACGAGAAGGCGAGCACAGCCGCCACCGTCATCAGGATCATTCCGTACTTCCCGACCAACACATTCGCCACGGTGGCAACCGGTGTGAGGTCGCCGCCGTTTCGTCCGAGCACGTCAGCGCCCACGACTCCGACCATCACCGAAGTCCCCACCAGGTACACCACCATCGCGGTACCAAATGCGAGAAACATGCCGAGCGGCAGATTTCTTTCCGGGTCCTTCACCTCCTCCGCAACACTGGCGATATTCGTCAGCCCTATATAGGAGACGACGACCAATCCGGCGGTGTACGTGATAGACCCACTCTCCGTGGAGAGAAAACCAGCAAAGTGGCCGGCGTTGATCGAAAACAGCCCTACTCCAGAGAACAAGGCCAGGAGGAGAAGGAGGCCGGCGACGAGGAACGCCTGGAAAATAGTAGACTTCTTAGCGCCAACCAGGTTGACGAATCCAAACACCACGGCGAAACCGGCGGCAATGGGTCCGATCGGAACGTTTGGGAAGAAGAGGCCCAGATAGGCGCCAATTCCAATCAGAGCGAAGGATGTTTTTAGTATCAGGGCGAGCCAGGTTCCAAACCCGCCGATCGTTCCGAGCAATGGCCCCATACTTCGATCCAGGAAGTAGTAGATCCCACCGGCCCGCGGCATGGCTGTCGTCAATTCGGCCATGCTCATCACACCGGGAAGAATGAGGAACCCTGCCAGCAGGTAGCTCAAAGGCAACGCGCTCCCTACCGACGCCGCCGCTAGGCCCGGTAACAGAAAGAACCCCGAACTGAGCGTCGTCCCCGTCGCGATGACGTAGACGTCAAAGAGCCCCAGTTCCTTCTTTAGCCGTTCTGAGCGTCGGAGCAGTGCCACAGGTCGTCAGGGTGAGCCTCCGACCAAATTCGGGTCCGGAGAAAAGAGGGACCGTCCCACCTTCCCTCATCAGTTGGCGGGCTACGGAGGGGCCGTAAAGGTACAACAGAGGGATTTGTTGGGGAAGAGCATTCAATTCCTACCGTCGCGCGATCCTTATCGGTTTGCTTGACCACGTCCACCTCATCGGTTATCCGATCATCGGAGTCCGCTCCGTGAATGGTTCCGGGGTCTCCAGGGCGTCAAGCATCCATGCTGCCACGTCGCCACGTGATATCCGGCTGCGCATGCCGTAGCGATCGACGACCTGGACGGATCCGGTCGGGGGACCCGCCACGAGCGTCGTCGGGCGAACCGCCAACCAGTCGAGCCCGCTCCGAGCGAACACCGCTTCCATTTCTTTGAGATCCTCATACGAAGCTGCCACGCTGCTGTGGTTGATCATCCAGCGGAGGACTGGATGCACGTGTCGGATGCTCTCGCCCACGCCGGCCGCACTGATTACAACGACCCTGCTGGCATCGAGCCTGGGCATCGCTTCCACCAACCGCATGGCTACGCGCGTGGTGAGGTTTGGCGGCGACGCGAGGGCTGACCACGGATTCCAACGGGTCTTCCGTTTGATGCCGAGCGCGGAGAGAACCGCATCGCGCCCCTCTAGCGCACGATCGACGATGCCCTCTTGGAGCACTTCGCCTCGGATCGTCTCGGTCCCGGCAGGCGGGTCGAACGGAGTTTTAGGCCGCACGAGCGCACGCACGTGGTGGCCCCGCTCTCGTGCGAGACGGACGAGCCACTGACCGCAGCCACCGGAGGCTCCGAGGACAAGGAGATTCACAGGTTTCTAGAGGAGGTGGTACAAGAGCAAGCCAGAAAAGGCGACGAAGGCAAAGCCGGGCACCATGAACATCCTGGAGCGCTCCAACGAAACGAGCTCCAGCCGACGCAAACCGAAGGCTGGAAGGCAGAAGTAAAGGAGCCCCTTTA
>JADFLK010000325.1:2868-3395 GCA_022564455.1 Bacteroidota bacterium | reverse complement strand
CGCCATCCGTGCTACGTGCTTGTACACGGGTTCGCCATCCACCAGAAGCTGCTGAACATCAACCGCTGAAGTATTAGAAGTCGCCGCCAGCACGAACGCGCAGCGTTCCTCGTCCTGCAAAAACGGTACGACGGAATCTCGGCCCATGTACGGCGCCACGGTCACAGCGTCGCCGCCCAACTCGTTGTAGAGTGCATGCGCATACTTTGCAGCCGTGTTGCCGATGTCGCCTCGCTTGGCATCCAGAATGATGAGGCGGTCGCTGGGGATGGCCTCGATCACATCCGCCAGCACCTTCCAACCTTCTGCCCCTAGGGCTTCGAAGAACGCAAGGTTAGGCTTGAACGCGCAGGCGTACGGGGCCGTCGCCTCAACAATCGACGTGCAGAACTCGCGGAGGGCTTCGCCTTCCGAGTAATCGCGGAAGGAATCCGGCAGCCGAGCCGGATCGGGGTCGAGGCCGACGCAGAGAACGGAGCCTTGGGCGGCTTGGGCTGCGTGGAGTTTGGAAAGGAAAGACAAGGATT
>JADFLK010000325.1:0-2858 GCA_022564455.1 Bacteroidota bacterium | reverse complement strand
AGACGTTCCTCGTGGGCGTCCTCAATAGAAAGCGTGAGAGGTTAGGAGTAGAGACGTCCCGATGGGGCGTCTCCAGATTTTGTTCCGGGTGTGAGGGTATGAGAGGTTGAGGGTCTGAACGTAGGGACGTCCCTCGTGGGCGGCCGCAACAGGCGGGAGAATAGCACGCCACGACCGAAATCGGCATGCCAAACGCGGTCATTCTCGAGAAAAACGAACCCCAAGAATGAGCCTAGGAGCCTGTCTGACTAAGGACGGATCTACTGCGGCGGCGATAAATCGGCCCATTTCTCCGATCTTTTTCGTTATCCCGCAGTACTGCGGGACGCCTCAAAAGATCGAAAAAATGTACTCGATTCCTCACTCGCCTCGCTACAATCCCCTTAGTCAGACAGGCTCCTAGCGCGGCCGGTACAGCGTCGCGATGAACGCGACGAAGGCTGTGTAGAGCGCCGAGCCGAACCAGAGGCCAACGATCAGAAAGCGGGTGCGCGTCTGGTTGTCGAGCGCAAGGATGATCACCATCAGGCCGTTGTGGATGATGGCAACGAACAGTGCTCCAAAGAAGGATTGCCACGGGTAGAGGCGGATATTCTCGCCCTGCTCCGTTCGGAAGAAGCCGATCGAGAAGCCGAGGAGCGTCTTCAGCATCATGAAAAGTCCGAGCGGCGTGCCGGGCGTCACAATGTCCATCAGCAGGCCCGACGTGAACCCCGTTACCATGCCGGCCACCCGCCCGTAGCGCAATGCCACGAACGCCACGTACAGCAGCACCACGTCCGCAAACGCCCCCCACAAGCGGAGGTGGCTGAAGACGAGCCACTGCAGCAGAACCACGCCGAGCCCAATCAGAACCCGGCGGAAGACGTGCGGCATCGGTGCGGAGGGGTGAAAGGAGACGTGCGGAAACTACGGAGGAGGAGGGGCGGTGGGAGCTAGGTGGGGAGGTGGCAAGCGGGGAAGGGGGAGAGATTTCGGATTTCGGATATCGGAGGAAATCGGATATCGGATATCGGACTTGGGGTTTTGGCCACTGTCCTCCGTCTTCCGTCCTCAGTCCTCTGACCCCTGCCTCCTGACCTGCATCCTCTGACTCCCTTACCCGATATCCCATATCCGATATCTCCCTACCTCTCACCCCCTCAATCCTCATCGGCCGGCACACGTTGCCCTGTTGCGAGCGCCCGGACGATTCGATCCGCCGCACTCGCGATGGCGCCGCCGCGCGTGGTGTAGTTGTTGGCCACAATGGCGAAGGCGAGACGCCGGCCGTTGGGCGCATTCACATAACCTGACAGCGCGCGAACGTATTCCAGCGATCCCGTCTTGCCGCGCATGGGTACGCCCCGGAGGCGGCTGCGGAGCGTGGAGCCCGAGCCTCCCCCTTCCGGGAGCGAGTTCCAGAAAGCCTGCCGCGCCGGATGCTGGTTCATGTGGTCGAGCAGGCCCACGATGGCCTGGGGCGTCACCATGTCTTTGCGCGAGAGCCCCGAGCCGTCACGGAAGGAGAGGCCCTCGGTTTCCACGCCTGCGCGGTCGAGGAATGCAATGACCCGCCGGGCGCCTCCTCGGGTGGAGCCATCTTCAGAGAAGGAGCGGAAAACCTGTTCTGCGTAGAAGTTGTCACTGCGCCGGTTGATACGGCGGGCGATCTCCGACATCGGCGGCGAAAGGTGGATCAGCAGCGGCTCGTCGTTGTCGTAGTCGGGCGCGCTGTCGAGGTCGTCCATGTCTATCAACGTGGCGCTCACGGTAATGCCCTCGGCCTCGAGTGCATCCCGAAATGCGTGTAGCGTAAAGCGCGTCGGGTTTTCGATGGGGATGCGAAGCGTGCCCCGGTAGCTCGATGAGATGCGGCCTGTTAGTTCAATCGTGTTCGTCCCAACCTGCCGGCTCACACGGAACGGGCCGGCTCCTCTGCGGCCTGAGCCTATCCGGTTTCGGATGTCCACATAGCCGCTTGGCTGGGAGGACACGCGGGCTCGCCCGCCTCCCCCGGAAATCGAGAGTTCTACCAGGTTGTCGTTGTACGAGAGGCCGCCTGCTCCGGCCGCATAGCTTTCGGTGGCAATGTGCCGGATGTCCCAACCCTCGGCATAGGGGTTGTCCTCGAACACGTCGTCATCCCCGATAATCCTCCCTTCAATGCGTGTGATACCCAACTCTCGTAGTTCACGCGCCCAGGTTTCCAGCGGATCTTCGTCTTCGTGGCGGCTCCCGAACGTCGGATCGCCGGAGCCCTTGATCACGAGGTCGCCGTTGAGGGTGCTCCCGCTCGAGGCGCCGTTGAAGTAGAGGCGGGTGATGAAGCGGTGATCCGCACCCAGTGCGTCGAGCGCCGTGGCCGTAGTGAACAGCTTCAGGTTCGAGGCCGGGATCAGGTTCTTGTCTGCGTTGCGACTGAAGACGACGCGCCCGGTTTGGAGGTCGCGCACGTAAATCCCCCAGATGGCGGAGGGCAGATCGGGCTCGGCCAGGATCTCCTCGATGGCCCGCTGTGTGCTCGCTTCCAGGTCCGAATCTGCATCGGCTGAGGACGGCTGTACGCCTACGCTGACCGCGAAGATGGCGAGCAGACCGACGATTACGAAAAGTGCGAGTAGAGGTCTGCGTGTATGCATCGAATTGGTAAGTCGGAAGGAGACTAGCAGTAGGAAAGTACGCGGTTTGCGAATGGATGGGGAGGCACCCATCTCGCCTCTGGACGAAAAACATCGGCTTATATTGCGCTGCCCCCAAAAAACTCGTTTCATGGCGCAGCGCAAGTCGTCGAAAAAGTCCAACCCCCAGAGTTCCAGGAAGCTCACCGGCCGCCGGCAGGCCGCCGTGCAGATGGTTTTCGGGCGGAAGAACTACCT
>JADFLK010000324.1 GCA_022564455.1 Bacteroidota bacterium | reverse complement strand
GAATCCTGCGGCTTTCATACTTCTACTGCTTCGGTGGTTATATCGGTAGTGACTTCGATCGTGACATCGAGGTGTGGAGAGCGAGACATCGCATTCCAAATTCGCTCCTCAAACTCCTCAAATACCATATCCGGGACCCACTGAACCTGTTTCGTCGCGTTCTCGCGAAGGCGCATCCAGTGCGCGATAATGCGGATCTCGTCTACGTCGGGGCGGTCAAAGCGCTCCGGCGGTGGAAGCGAGGGGTCGAAATGTTCGGTTAGCACCGATCGTGTTTCAGCTTTGTGAGCAGGTGATGGGTCTGTCGGCACGTTGATCCGCGCAACGAGGCGTCCGTAGCGGATCAGGAAAAGCTGCGTGCCGCTTCCGTCGGCGAGGGGTTCGAGCAAGACGGCATGGTGGTCGTGAACGGCGGAAACAAGCTGCCGCCGGCCATTGAGTGCCCTTCGGAGCCGCCCGAGTTGGTTCCGAAACCAGCCGGCCTGCTCGTATTCCATCATCGCGGACGCTTCGAGCATCGCTTCCTCCACCATGTCGAGCACGGTGTCGTCTCGGCCGGCGAGGAAGGTCCGAACCTGCTCGACGACCATCGGATACGCAGCCTCGGCCTCCCCCCCTACGCACGGCGCAGCGCACCGGCCCATGTCGTGGTAGAGGCACGGGCGGCCGAGCGCGAAGGTGCCGTCGTCGCATTCGCGTAGTTGAAACAGGCGGTTGATTAGTTCCACCAATTCGTCTGCCGACTTTCGCTGGCTGATGGGCCCGTAATACTCGGCGCCGTCGGAGTGGATACGAACCGTCCGCGAGAGCGTGGGGAAGGCGTGCGTGGTATCGAGGCGGAGGAAGGAGTAGTCGCGGTACTTGAGCTGCAGGCGGTTGTGCGCCGGCGTGTGGTGCTTGATGGCTTTCGATTCCTCGATGAGGGCGGAAAGCTCGGTGCCGGTCTCCTCCCACGTGATGTCGCGCACGTCGCGCACCAGCCTGCGGATTTCGGGCCGATGGTTGTCGACGGCGGCGAAATAGCTCCGCACGCGGTTTTTCAGGCTTTTTGCCTTGCCCACGTAGATCACGGCGTTCCGCCGGTCGCGCATGAAGTACACACCCGGCCGGTCGGGGAGGTTGGGCAGCACCTCCGCCCGGATGCGTTTGAGATGCGTGGGTTCTCGGCGCGTGTCGCGGTAGCGTCTCCGCTGGAAACCGAGGAGGCCATCCACTGTTTCGATGCCGAACTCGGTTCGCAGCCGGTCGATAAAGAGAAGGAGAAGTTGCGCCGTGGCCTCGGCGTCTCCCAGGGCGCGGTGGCGTCCATTGACTTCAATCTCAAAGTACTGCGTCAGCTTACTCAGCCCTTTCGAGGGGAGCGCAGAATACAACCGGCGCGCGAGGCGCAGCGTATCAAGGCACGGATTGCGGAGCCCTTCCAATCCGGCAATCTCCAGTTCGACTTCCAGAAAGCGCAGATCGAACGGGAGGTTGTGGGCGACGAAAACGGCGTCTCCGAGGAAATCGAGGAACTGCGGCAGGACCTCTTCGGCCGTGGGCTGATCGAACACCATGCCCGTCGAGATGCCCGTAAGATGCGTGATACGCCTCGGGATGTGGCGGCCGGGGTTGATGAGCTGCTGGAACGTGTCCGTGATCTTGCCGCCCTGCACCTTCACCGCGCCGATCTCGATCACGCGGTCGTCGCCCGCTCGCGACCCCGTGGTTTCGGTGTCGGTGACGACGAACGTGGCCTCGGAGATCAGCATCGGGGAAGAGGGTGCGGCTTGGGAGTCTGTTGAAGAACTCATCTTGCCTGCGACAGCGCAGTTCTTCAACAGACTCCCAGGATAAGAAGAGATTGCGGCGCTACGGTTCCCGGCTATCAATCGTAGTCGTCTTGAGGAGCGATTCACGAATCGTTCCTACGGCCAATGTCAGCCCTCCATTATCCCTGAGACGCCCCGCCGGACGTCTCTACGTTCAATCAGAACCCGAGGGCCTCGAATAACCGCCTTCCAACTTCGTCGTTTTCCATGTGCCCGCGGAAACGCTCGCTTCCCGGTCCGAAGCTGTAGAGCCCGACATCCACGGCTGTGTGCGCGCCGGTGGTCCAGCCGATACCGGAGCGGCTCGAAACAATATCGCGGAGGGTCTCACCGAGCATGGATTCATTCATGGTTACGAGAGCACTTTCCAACGCAGCAGCCTCTTCCGGGGTGAGGTCATCCACAGCAGCTCCTTCGCGGACCACATCGAGGATGGGCTCTCCGGCAAGGATGCGCTCGCCCATCGCCTCAAAACTCGACCGGACTGAAAGGAGGTATTCGGGATTCCAGGCATAGACGCCGTCGCGGCCGAGAGCCATGCCGCCGGTCTCGTGGTCAGCGGTCGAAACGACGAGCGTGTTGCCGTACGCGCGAGCAAACTCGATAGCTACGGCTACAGCGTCATCGAACGCGAGTATGTCGTGCAGATGGCCGGCCGGGTCGTTTTCGTGCGCGGCGTGATCGATGCGGCTTCCTTCGACCATCAGAAAGAAGCCGTGCTCGCCTCCATCCTCGGAGTTTCTGAGGAGGTCGAGGGCTTTCACCGTCATCTCTGCAAGCGAGGGCTCGGCAGCAGGGTCGCGGTCAAGTTCGTAGGCCATGTGGTCGTCCGCGAGCAGAGCCAGTGTCGGTACCCGCATCACATTGCCCAATTCCTCCCGATTTGTAGCGACCGCCACGCCTCTTTCGCGAGCGTCGGCCAGGAGGTTCCGTCCGTCACCTCGAGTGCCTCCGTGTTCCTGCGCCACGAACATCGCTCGCCCGCCACCGAACAGCACTTCGACTCCGGCATCCATCAACTGCGTGGCAATTTCTGCTTCCATCCCACGATTGGGCACGTGGGAGGCAAACGACGCCGGCGTGGCGTGCGTAATCCGGCTTGTAGCTACGAGGCCCGTTGCCATGCCCCGTTCTTCGGCGGCCTCCAGAATGGTTCTGCACGGCGCCCGGAGTGTGTCTACAGCGATTGCGCCGTTGTACGTTTTGATGCCGCAGGCGAACGCCGTCGCGCCGGCAGCGGAATCGGTGACCTCGCTGTCTGTTGCGCCCGTCGCCACCGACCCGGTGAGGATAGCATCCAGTGCCAGCGGACGCCCGATGGCTGTGCGTGCCATCGTGGCCGAGGCTGGTCCAAAGCCATCGGCGATGAGGAGGATAACGTTCTTCGGGCGCTCAATTTCCTGCGCGCAAACCGGTGTGACAAAAAAAACGACGAGGCAAAGAAGAAAGGTGCGGCACATAGGTGTTGGATTCTTGATAGCTGAATAACCTACGGAGGCTCTCCGGCGGGTGTGCAACCGGCCGATAAAGATTTGAGATCGGTTTGTTGCCCGGCGCGATATATCGGGCGCCTACAATAAAAACATAGGGACGCGG
>JADFLK010000323.1 GCA_022564455.1 Bacteroidota bacterium | reverse complement strand
CTTGCGGCGGGGCTCTACGGCGTCGCCCATGAGCGTCGAGAACGTGCGGTCGGCGGCGGCGGCGTCCTCGATGGTGACCAGTCGGAACGTGCGGCGTTCGGGGTCCATCGTGGTCTCCCAGAGCTGCTCGGGGTTCATTTCCCCGAGGCCTTTGTAGCGCTGCACGCCCACGCCGCGCGCGTTCTCGCCACCGAGTTCGTCGATGGCCGCTTTTAGTTCGGCGTCGTTCCACGCATAGATCTCCCGGTTGCCCTTCTTGGCTCGGTAGAGCGGAGGGAGCGCGATATAGATGAACCCGGCCTCCAGCAAAGGGCGCAGATAGCGGTAGATGAACGTGAGCAGGAGCGTGCGGATGTGCGCGCCGTCCACGTCGGCGTCCGTCATGAGAACGATTTTGTGGTAGCGGACTTTGTTCAGATCGAACTCTTCCGGATTGCCGGTGAGCCCCACGCCGAGCGCGGTGACCATGTTCTTGATCTCCTCGTTGTCGAGCACCCTGTCGAGGCGGGCCTTTTCGACGTTGAGGATCTTACCCCGGAGCGGAAGAATGGCCTGAAAATGGCGGTCGCGTGCCTGTTTGGCGGAGCCGCCGGCCGAGTCGCCTTCTACCAGATAGAGTTCGCATTCTGCCGGATCCTTGGAAGCGCAGTCGGCCAGCTTGCCGGGGAGGCCTCCGCCCCCAAACGCGCTCTTGCGCTGGACGAGCTCGCGAGCCTTGCGGGCGGCCGTCCGGGCCTGTGCGCTGAGGATCACCTTCTGGACAATCAACCTGGCTTGCTTGGGATGGTCGTCGAGCCACTCAGCCAGCCTCACACCTACCAGACTCTCCACTGCACCCTGCACCTCGCCGTTCCCCAGCTTGGTCTTGGTCTGCCCTTCAAACTGTGGCTCGGCCACTTTCACGCTCAGGATTGCCGTGATGCCCTCGCGGAAGTCATCGCCTGAAAGCTGCACCTTGGCGTTTTTGAGGAGCCCGCTATTGTCTGCGTAGCTCTTCAGTACACGTGTCAGCGCCCGCCGGAAGCCCGAAACGTGTGTACCGCCCTCGTGCGTGTTGATGTTGTTGACGAACGAGAGCACGTTCTCTGTGTAGCCGTTGTTGTAGCGCATTGCCAGCGACACGGGCACCTCGCCGGTTTCGTCCTCAATCACAATCATGCCATCGTGGATGGGCGTGCGGGCCTCGTCGAGATAGGCGACGAACTCGCTCAGGCCACCCTCTGAGTGGTATTCCTCGCGCGCCAGACTGGCGTCTTCCTCACGGCGATCCTCCAGCGAAATCGTAAGGCCCTTGTTGAGGAACGCGAGCTCGCGCATACGGTCGGCCAGCGTGTCGAAGCGGTAGACCGTTTCGACGAAAATGGTGTCGTCCGGAATAAAGTGGATGGCGGTACCCGTGGCCTCGCCCTCCTCCATCGGCCGGACCTTCTCGAGGCCCGTTACAGGGTCCCCCTTCTCGTACGTCTGTCGCCAGACGAAGCCATCGCGGTTGATGGTCACCTCCAGCTTGTTGGAGAGCCCGTTCACGACACTCACGCCCACACCGTGGAGGCCGCCGGAGACCTTGTACGAGTCCTTGTCGAACTTGCCACCCGCGTGGAGCACCGTCATGACCACCTCAACGGCCGGGCGTTTCTCCGTCGGGTGCATGTCCACGGGGATGCCGCGGCCGTTGTCCTTCACCGAGATCGAGTTGTCCTCGTGGATGACCACCTCGATGCGGTCGCAGTAGCCCGCCATCGCCTCATCAATCGAGTTGTCGACGACCTCATAGACGAGGTGGTGAAGGCCGCGCAGGCCCACGTCGCCGATGTACATGGCGGGGCGCTTGCGCACGGCCTCCAGGCCTTCGAGAACCTGAATGTTGGAGGCGTCGTACTCGCTTTGGTCGTTCGTGGGTAGGTCCTTCGGGGGTGTCGTTTCAGCCATGCAATTGGTCTCGATGAGGGGGCAGAGATCCGCAGAAGAAGCGCACTCCCATTTCGCGCGGAATACTGCAAAATTACCACATTCTGGCCGCTTTTTCACGTATTTCTACAGCGCCTGATGGCTCTCCGAGTTACCCGGATGGCCTCCTCTCCCGGGTTTCACAGGGTCTACACGAAGAGATGAAAGCCCGGTCATGAAATGGCGCGTCTTGCACTGAGGCTAACCGATGACCGGACTGTTTCCATGCATCCTGTAATCGAAGAGCTTACCGCTCGACTTTCATGCGTGCCCGAAGTGGAACGCATTGTCTTTTTCGGCTCCCGTGCCCGCGGAGACGCGGAGACGCGGAGACGCGTTCGGACATTGACCTTGCGGTTGAATGGCCGAACGCCTCGCGGGTCGTTTGGAATACCATTCGCGAGCAGGTCGTGGATGCACGTACTCTTCTCTTCATCGACCTGGTGCGACACGACCGTGCTTCAGAGGCTTTAAGACACCGTGTATTGACCGATGGTGTGGTTCTCTATGAGCGCTGAAACCTACACTTCCAGGTAGCGCATGAACTCCTCGACGCGCTCCTGCATGTCGTCATCCACCTCGTCGAACACGCCTACAATCTTGTAGTCAAGGTGCTCCATGATATGCCGAACGCGCGCCGTGTCGCTCACGTTCAGTTTGAGGGTCGCCCGTACGACATCCGCCTCCAGATCTTCCTCCGTCGATACCGACAGGATGCGCACGTCGTTCTGCTCTACCACATGGGCAAGTTGTGCAAGCGAGAAGTCGCGGGCACGCGCTTCAAGTACCACGATGGCACCTGTTTCCTCTGTGGCCAACATGCGCGCCAGTTGGCTGAACACGGCCGCCCGCTGCACGAGACCAAGATATTCACCCTGAGCTGTAGCAATAGGGAGCACGCTCAGATCGTGCTGCAACATCATGTGTGCGGCGTCGAAAATGTGCGCCTCCGGTGTAACGAATACCGGCCCCGTACCGATGAGCGCCAACAGCGGCATATCCGGACTCGACTGCTCGCGCAGCACCTGTTCGCTCACTATAGCAAGAAGCTGGCCTTCCGCGCTTACAACCGGAAGGTGCTCAACGCCGTGTTCGGCCATGCGGAAAAGTGCCTGGCCCACCGCGTCGCCGACCGTGAGGGCTGGTGTGCCTGGACTAAGGAGTGTGCGGATAATCATGGCAATTCGGCGCGAAGGCCGGAAGCTAACAAGCAGTCAGCTAATAGACGAGCAAGGGGCGTTCCACGTCACTCCACTCACGCCCATCCCGCTACCATTCGCACTCCATGAACGACCCCTCGCGTTTTTTCTACCGGTTGACAGGTTCATTCTTCCTCCACAATGGGAGAAAACGCCCCATCCTCGCCCCCGTTTCCTGCCAATGTTGCGGAGTTCACGGCTCCGTCACCGACGGGTCCGTCAAGTACAAAGTGCGCAAACCGAGACAGCATCCGATCCAACTCCGGC
>JADFLK010000322.1 GCA_022564455.1 Bacteroidota bacterium | reverse complement strand
ACTGGAGCAGCAGGGCGGCTGGGCAGCGTAATCACACGTAAGCTACTTGAGGCCGGGGCTACCGTCGCTGCGATTGATGTGCGCCCCATCGACGGGCTGCCCGACAGCCCGCCCCGCTCCGCCGCCGCCGCCGCCTCGTTTAACGCCGACCTGGCGGACGAGGCCTCCGTAGCGCAGGCGTTTGCACAGATCGAGGAGGAGCTGGGCCCGCTCGGAGGGCTCATCCACACGGTCGGGATGTGGGGCGCCGCGCCCTTTGCCGAAACCGATCTGGATTCGTGGGAGGCGATGCTCACTGTCAACCTGACGACCACGTTTCTGTGCTTCAGGGAGGCTGTGCGGCGGATGAACGGACGAGGAGGCCACCTTGTGGCCATTGCCTCAAGGCAGGGCGCCGACGGTGGCGTGGCCGAGCAAGGGCCTTATTCAGTTGCGAAGGCGGGCGTGGTTCGGCTGGTGGAAGCCGTTGCCGCCGAGTACGACGGGCGCATCACAGCCGCTACCGTGGCGCCGTCCATGATTCTGTTTGGCGGAGAGGATGAGGATGCCAGAGGCGTCTCTGTGGAAGCCGTCGCCGATCTGTGTGTGTATCTCTGTGGGGAAGGTGGGGGCATTCACAATGGGCAGGTGATTAGGGCGTATGGGACGATGCGGTAGGGGCGAGATATATCTCGCCCCGTGCTAGTCAATGCATTGTCACGCCAGCGCCGTCCGCGCTCCCAGCCGCCGCGTGAGTGCCGCCGCGGCAATCACCAGCGCCATCAACAGGACGCCGTAGGCCGCAGCGGCGCCGAAGTCGTAAAGGCGAAGCTGGGCGAAGATCTCGACAGATATCGGGCGGTTGCCGTAGACGTAGAGCATGATGGACGAGACGAACTCGCCGAGCGCCGTCACGAACGTCAGCAGCGCGCCGGCCATTACGCCCGGCAGGATAACCGGCAGTACGACGCGCCGGAACGTCGTCCAGGCGCCTGCGCCGAGGTCGGACGAGGCTTCGCTGAGGCGGTCGTCGTAGTTCTCGAGGGCAGCCTGCGCCGCGCGGACGACCAGCGGGATGTGTCGCACGAAGTAGGCCAACGGCACTAACCAGATCGTGCCCACGAGGACGGCCCCACCGGAGAGCACGGAGGCTTCGTCGAACGTCACGATCATATTTAGCGCGATGACTGTGCCGGGGATGGCAAAGGGGAGGAGGGCCAGCACGCGCAGCAATCCGCGTCCCGGAACATGGCTTTTCACAATCACAAACGCAGCGGCGATGCCAAAAATCAGGTTGGCAGCGGTGGAGAGCGTGGCCATCCACAGCGAGTTACGAATGGGATCGAAGACATCCGACTGTGAAAAGAGTGCACCGTAGTTGGCCATGGTGTACTGGTCGGGGAGGATCTGCGTGGTCCAGCTTCCTTCCTGAACGAACGACAGGAGTACCACTGTGGCAATCGGCAGGAAGACAAACAGCAGGAACAGCACGGCCAGACTTCCCGCCACCATCCGCGCCCATCCGCTGGAGATCGGAGCCGCCGCTCGTCCAGCGCCTTTCGATGTAGTTCCGAGGCGGCCTCGGTTTGGCCGCACTTCCATCAGCAACAGGAAAATGAAGCAGATGGACGTCAGGACCACGGCGACAGTGGCCGACCGATCCAGAAAGCCGTTCGTCTTGAACTGGTAGATCTGCGTGGTCATAAACGGCTCGTCGCCGGCGAAGAGGAGTGGGGCCGTAAAACTTGCCATCGACAGCATGAACACCAGCAGCGAAGCGCCCACCAGCGCCGGGCGGAGGAGCGGAAGCAGCACGCGGCGAAAGGTGGCCCAGCCGGACGCGCCGAGGTCGGCCGAGGCATCCAGCAGGCTGCGGTCGAGGTCGGCCAGCGCGGCGCTCACGAAGAGGTAGAAGAAAACGTAGAAGGCGTAGACGTGGACGATGAGCACGGCCGCGCGGCCCTCAAACGCAAACGGGACGGCCTCCAATCCAAACAGCGCCTGCAGCCCGCGAGGGAGCATCCCGCTCTCGCCGTACAGGAACATAAAGGCCATCACGCCGACCAGCGGCGGCAACGCCAGCGGAAGTGCAGCGCTAATTTGCAGCGTTCGTTTGAGCGGAAAATCAAACCGGAAAAACGCCCACGCGAGACTGGTGCCGAGAATGCCGCCGAGGGCCACGGTTCCCAGCGAGATACCCACGGAGTTCACCAGAGCGCGGACGCCCGCCGACCTCCATCTGCCGAATAAGCGCTCGAGGTTGGCCTCGTTGAAGCCCAGCGAGATCGTGTCTACGCTCGGCCAGAGCACGTACGCGGCGAGGATGGCGGCGACGGGTAGGGCTAGAAGGAGTCCGGCGCGGCGCGAGAGCACGGGGGAAGGTTGAACGATGAACGATGAAGGGCGGGGTTGTGGAACCCGTAGGGGCACAGCATGCCGTGTCCGCATGAGGCCGGAAGAGTTAGCTCATGTACTCACGCATCTTACGTAATCACGCCTCAAATTTCGCTCTGCTTCAGCCATCGCGTCCCTTCCGGCGGCTGGTAGGTGCGCATGGCCTCCAGCAGGGCCTCGGGTTCCGTCCCAACGGTGACGAGAGCGCGTTGTACGGGATTCAGGAATTCGTGAGCCGTGGCGGTGTCGAGGAACGCGATGAGGTGGTCGTAGAAGCCGCCGGTGTTCAGGATGCCGCAGGGCTTTCGGTGGATGCCCAATTGGCCCCACGTCAAAGCCTCCGCAATTTCCTCCAGCGTGCCGAGGCCGCCCGGCAGGGCGATAAAACCATCCGACAGGTCCGCCATCAGGGCCTTTCGCTCGTGCATCGAGTTGACGATGTGGAGCTCCGTCACACGCTCGTGGGCGACTTCTTTTTTTGCCAGTCCGCGTGGGATGACGCCGATGGCCTCGCCGCCGCCGTCGAGCACGGTGTCGGCGATGATGCGCATCAACCCGATCCGTCCGCCGCCGAATACGAGGCCGATCCCTTCCCGGACCAGCACTTCGCCAAGTACACGGGCTGCTTCCGAGTACGCGGCCTGATTGCCGGTTTTCGATCCGCAGAACACGCAGAGGCGCCGGAAGGTGCGCATGAATTACTAATGGTTTCATCCCGAGCGAGAACTTCGCCGCCGGCAACTTGATCCTTACGAAGATACCAAGCGCGAAGTGAACGGAGACATTGAATAATGGGAGGCAGAATGGATAAGGAACAGGCTTTGAAGATGAGACAGATGAATGAGATTGCCCGGTTTCGTAAAATCGAAGAAGCCCAAGATCGACTTGAAGCTGCCTCACAAGGAAAAGCGGGTTATCTTCACGCAGAGGATCGCTTGAAGGATTTGGAGTTGGTGACCGGCAAGACTGGAGGAACGAAGAACGACGATGGGAAACTCCGGTATGATCTGCTGCCTCCCTCGCTGCTCAAAGGCGTAGCGACGATCCTCACGTTC
>JADFLK010000321.1 GCA_022564455.1 Bacteroidota bacterium | reverse complement strand
AACCCGATGGTTATCACGGTGAATACTAACGGCGTTTTCCGGTAAAACCTCAGCCCGGCGAGCAGATCGCCCATGATAGACATCTTTATGCCCGGCCGAGGCACTGACACGTGCCGGACGATGACCAAGGACAGGGTCCCTATGAGGTAACAAAAGGCATTGATGTACAGCGCGAAGCCGATGCCGTATAGCTCGATGATCCCACCGGCCAGGGCCGGGCCCAAGATGCGCCCAGAGTTCATTACCGCCGAATTCAGCACCACGGCATTCATCAGGTCTTCACGCTCGACCAGGTCAGACACTATCGCCATCCGGGCGGGCATATTGATGGCTTGGAGCGTGCCCAACAAGAAGGTGGCGGTATACAGATGCCACACCAATACCGAATCTGCCGCCCTCAATGTGGCCAGGATGAAGATGATCGCGGTTACACAGGCTTGGGTGGCGATCAACATCTTGCGCCGGTCTATCCGGTCGGCAATGATTCCGCCGTACCGGATGTGATAGCAGACCGTTTGAGCGAGGACTGGGCACAAGCGGGGATCTACTTCCGCAATGTGGGGAGCATTGGTACACTGGACGTAGGGGGGATTCGCAGCGTGCTCTCGATCCAACATGAAAGGAGGCGCACGATTACGTCATCCGGTGGGATCATAGAATTTGATGTACTCAACGATCAGACGGGAGCCCTGTTGGACCATATTTCTCAACCCTACGGCCCGAATACGCAGATCTTTACCTTCGCCAGACTAATTGAGACTGAGCTTCAAACCCGCGGGTATGCAGTAGAATATATTCTGGGACCGCTACGCAAACACGGTGAACGCCTCTTGGCCCTGGAGCCGACGCAACCACTGCGAGTAGCCAATTTTCAAACTTCAGGAGAGGTTGAAATCGAACAGTACCGCATAAGAACAGAGAACGCCGAGTTGCCCGACTTCCAGATCATGGCGCTCCACGCAAAGGACGCCGACGACGAGACCATAGACGTAGTCGCGACGGATGCCAGAAGGCTTGGTGGCGACCGGCTTGGCGCGACGATCTACGAAGGCTCTCGCTTTGGCAACACAATCTTCCTCACCAAGTAAGCCGCTGATCAAGAGGACGATTTTCCCATGGTGGCCGGGCACGAAGCCGGGCACGTCTTTCTCTCGAATCCAATCCCCGGCGGCATACCAGGAAACGATGGGCATCACCCAGATTCACGAAATCTGATGGACAAGGATGAAAGTGGGGAGCGGATGAATGGTGGAAGACCGTTCGAGACCATAGACGGGAGCAAGCGCCTCACCAGTGCGCAGCACGTGCATGCCCGCTGCATGAGCGGAACGACGAGCGACCGCGCCACCCTCGCATGTCCACTAGGGAGTGACGCCAGCGGCCCCGTACTTCTCCTGCCCCTTGGTAGAAGCCAGTAAAACGATCATGAATCAAATTCAGAGAATCATGACACGCACCGTTGCCTGCCTCGCCATGACCGTTGTGACGGCTTGTGCCATCCAGGCTCAGCCGGCGAATATCGACCTACCCATGTTTGGGCCGGACACGACGATGCTGTCAAATGCGGAGGCGCTTGATCTCATCCTGGAAGCTGAGATCCCCTACGTCGTCGCATTGCCGCTCCTGCATCGTGTGGCTCGGTCCGGCGATACGACGCTAGGCCAGGCCCTCAAGGACATCGCCGCGATGTACTCCCTTGATCTCGGTACAATCAGCTACAATGCGCTTTATGCCCTGGAAGCGCTCGGGGAACCCGACGCCTACTTCCTCGCCAATGCGCAGAACCACAACGCCAACGTGGATTTGGCCAGTTACTCAATCAGTGTTTTGGCTCAAGACCCTGACTCCACGACATGGGCTCTGATAGAGCCGCTCTGGGCGGCTTCCGGCGACGGGTGGGTGCAGAGTGCTGTCAATAGGTACGAATCCATGCTTTCTCTGGTGGATAGCGATAATCGCATAGTGGATGTGGACAGCCTCATTGATGAGCACCTGTTAGGAATCTCCTCTGTGATTCCCTTCGAGTCCGAGCGCTGGGCGTACGAGCTAGGCCTGAACGCTCTCTCCGAATACGACGAGCGTGTAGGCCTGAGTCCGTCGGACGTCTACTCGCGACGGCAACTGGCGCGGCTGGCGGCCCAATACCCGACGCTGGTTCACGAGGCCATGGCTCGAATCCCTAGCTGGGAGTTTTTTCAGCGCGACATATTTACGAATCACCCACCCGACTTGCTCGCAGAGCAAATCGCGTTGCTTGGGGTCTATGCCGATAGCATTGTCTTCGAGGTAGATGTGCCCACGTTGCCCCCGGTAGATAACGGCGCAGATGTGACGCCCATCGTAGAATGTATCGTGGAGGAGGGCAGCGGCTCTCTCATAGCCTACTTCGGCTACGACAACCGTCACGGAGAGCCTGTTACTATTCCGTACGGCGCGACGAGCGTGATCACGCCGTCTGCGTACGACCAGCAGCAGCCGGAGGTGTATTACATGCCGCAGCTTGTAGACGGCCAGCCCGGCCGGACGCCGCTCTACTGCGAGGAAGACTTCAACGACTGGGCCTTCGCCGTCCGGTTCGATAGCACCGAGACCGTTTCCTGGACACTCGGAGATCGCACCGTTACCGCCTCGTCGTCGTGGCAGCGCTGTGCGGACTACGTGCCCGGTTGGCAGGATGTAACAGTTGTTCCTGCCGCCGCCACCCTCGCCTCGCCCTCGGTAGAAGCCTCCTTCTCCGGCAATAGCTTTGCAGTTTCAGGCCTCGACCACGACCTCTCGGGCAACGCCACCGGCTCGGGCGAGGACCGCCACGGCATCGCCGTAGCAGATGAAACTGCCCGCCAATCCATCCTGGATGAACTCTCCTCCAACCAGGAAGGCAACGTCACCGGCCAGGACCCCGCGCCGGACGTAGCCATTGCCGCTCCCGGTCTGGACGTGGAGGGCCTCGTGGATCTGCTTCTGGCGCGCGCCGATCTCATCACGCTGGACGCCGATCCCGGCAACCAGACCGTCGGGTCGCCTTCGCAGCCTGCTGTCGCCTACGCCCCGGATGGGCTGGACGTACAGGGCAACTTTGAGGGCTACGGCATCCTGGTAGTAGAAGGCACCTTCGAGGAGGCTACAGAGTTCCGCGGCAACGCCTCGTGGACGGGCCTCGTCATTGTTCGCGGAGAAGACGGGGCTCAGGCCGCATTCGACATGAGCGGCAGCGTGGAGGTGATCGGCGCAGTAGTGCTGTCGAGCGACACGGGCGCGGTGCTGGAGGTGGGCGGCTCTTCGTCCATTCGTTACAGCAGCGAAGCCCTTCAACTGGCCCAGAGCCTGCTGAATGCACCGTGATGCCAGGTTCGAATATGCGCTCAACGAAGCTACGATGTTCATTCAAATCGACAAACCCACCCGACCGTCATTCCCGCGAAGGCGGGAAC
>JADFLK010000320.1 GCA_022564455.1 Bacteroidota bacterium | reverse complement strand
GGCGGACCCGTAGGCTTCGGCCGCCTGTGCGGTCTTGCCGAGCTTGGTCAGGACGTTGCCGAGGTTGCTTTGGGCGGCAAAGTTCCCGGGTTCTTTTTTTACCGCTTGGCGGCAAAGTTTCAACGCCTCGGAAAGCCGTCCCTGGTTGTAGAACCCGGCCGCTCTTTGCAACAGGGCGGCGGCGGTTTTTTCGGCCGCTTTGTCCTCTTTCTCCCGCCGGCGGCGTTGTTTGCGGTTCATGATGTTCGGCTGCCGTCCCCAAATCCTTGCCGCCTTCCCGGCGGCGGTTCGACGGCGATTGTCGTCGCCGGCTAATATAATACCAAGGATCAATGCATAAACCGCAAACAAAAACCGGGGCTCCAAAGAGCCCCGGTTGATGTCTCGGATAAGGACCGGCGGGTTGGCGCTGAGGCTTCCCCCCTAAGTCCTTTGCCGCTGCTGGTCCTTAGAAGTTAAAGACCGTCTGCAGCGAAATCACGTCGATGTCATCGAACGTGGCGGCGTTAAGCTGATTGGCATGAAGTAGGAGCACTTGCGGAATCTCGTAGCCGATCACTTCCACCGACCATGTCTCGAAGTGTGCCACGACCGTTTCCAGCCATTCGATGTAGGCCGATTCTATGCGGCGCTGAATATAGGCGGCATCGCCGCGCATGTACGCACGCGCATAGGCCCGCGCAAAAAGCCATTCGTCGTTGTCAATCGTGACTGGAGCGATGGTGTATCCGCGCTCTGCCAGAACGGCCTCGATGGCCTCTTTCTTTTCAGATGTATCGCCCGCGTGCAGGAAAGGGAATCTGAAATAGCGTAGCGTTCGATCTCTTTCCGCAAGCAATCGGCGAGTAATAGGCTCGCCGTTAATGATGTCCTCCTGATAGGCCGCCACCGTGATATCATTGAGGTCGGGATGCGTGGCCGTGTGGTTGCCGAGGTCCATTCCTGCATCCAGCCAGAGCGAAAGAACCTCTTCTACGATGTCAGGGCATGGCCTTCCTTCGTTCACAAAACCGATTGCTGGGATTTGATGTTCGGTGATGTGGGCAAGCAGCCTGTACGTTAAATCACGTACGGCTTCTTTGTCGCAAGCGAGGCTACTCGCTCCGGCGGCTGGGAGGTCATCAAAGGTGACGGCGACCGCGCGGGTTTGCGCATGCACCAGACTTTCGGCCAAAAACAGCAGTAATGGCACGATATATCGTACCCTTCTCCCAAGGCCTGTGAGACATTTGGCAAGTCTTTCCATCACGTTCAAACTCATCTCGCTCGTCGCAAGAATCGCGCGGTCCAAGCCTCGCCCTCATCGAAATGAAGGAAATGGCCGAGGAGGAGATAGCCAACGCCATACACACCGAGAACGAGGACGGCCTGCAAAAAAACGGGGAGGCCTCCGCCAACCAACAGGAGGCGCAATCCAAACGCAGGGATCGCGGCCAGAACCGCCAGCCCAATCATCTGAAGCACTCGACGCGCGGGAAGGCGGAAGCCATCCACACTACGACGAAGCGCGATGCGGAGGGCGGCTAGTTCCACCCACGCGCCACACGAGGCGCCAAGCGCGAGCCCCACGGCCGCCAGCGTGAGCGGATGGGCCACGGACGGAAGACCGAGGGTTTCAGCGAGCCCGAAGCCATCCAGCCAGAACATCAGTCCAGCACCGATGATACCTGAAACCGTTACGCGCAGCACCGCAATTTTAGCGGGTGTTTTCGTATCGTTGAGGGCGTAGAAGCTGTTCTGGAGGAGCCGCGAGACGGCCGTTGCACCGAGGCCCAGCGTGTAACCCGCGAGAATGAGGTAGACCAGCCACGTGTCGTCAAGGCCGAACGCGCCGCCGCCAAAGATGCCTCCAACGATGAGAAATCCGAAAACCAGGTAGCCAACTACCGCCGGGATGATGAGGAAGAGCATCTGCCGCGTCGAGCGCTCGACCCGGTCCAGAAAGGAAGCCAGCCGCTCGGCGCTGATACGAGAGAGTTCGGGGAGTTCGCTCGCTGCCACACTCATCCCAAACAACGAAATTGGCAGCATGTACAGGACGAGTGCCGGACGAAGCGCACCCAGCGTACCGGCTGTAGCGAGCCCGGCGAGGACTACATCGACATAGCTGGAGATCTGCGCCACGCCGCGACCCGCCACGACGGGTCCGAACGCGCCGATTGCGTCTTTCACTCCCTCCACAGCTGTAGAGGTCGATAAACGGAATCCGCGAATCAACCGGAAGACGAGCGGAAGCTGCACGACAAACTGGAGGAATCCGCCTACCAGCGCTCCCAGCACTGAAGCGATCAGGAGTTTGTTCAGAATGGGCACCGGCACAAACTCGAGTGCGCCTGAGGCGAACGGATCGTCGAAGTACGTCATGGCTGCGATGGCCAGCGCCGCGATGACGGCCACATTCATTAACGTGGGTGCGAAGTACGGCAGGAAAAACCGGCGGTGGCTGTTCAGCACGCCCAGCGCCCACGCGGAGAGCGCCAGGAACGCTGCCATCGGGAGTGTAATCCGGAAGGCATAGACGGCCAGCTCGAACCGGTTGATGGGCAATTCGCCGGAGGCCACGAGCGCCGCATCCCCCAGAAAACCCGGCGCAATAAGAATGACGATATACTTCGCGGCCAACACGCCTACAATCGTTACTACGGCAACCGTAACCAGGAGCAGGCCAAACACGGCGCCCGCGAACCGGCCTGCGTCCCGCTCGCGCCCCTCCTCCAGCATCCGACTGTAAATGGGGATGAACGACGCAGAGAGCGTACCCTCTCCGAGGAGGTTATTGAGCAGGTTCGCCCCTTTCATGACGAGCTGATACACGTCCAGGTGTGCGCCCAAGCCGAAGAAATAGGCCACCACTTTTTCGCGGACGAGCCCCAAAATCCGGCTCGACAGAATCCCCAGCGCAATCAGCAGCGCCGCGCTGCCTGTGCGGCTTTCGACGGACGGCTCCTCGGGCGTGAGCTCAGCCTCCTGGTTCGGGGCGATCGGCTCAGCCATCCACCCTTTCCTCGATGAACGACCGCACGGCAAGCTGGTAGCCCGCTGGGCCGAGGCCGCTGATGACGCCCCTGCACACCGCCGAGAGTATCAGTCGCTGCCGAAAATCCTCCCGCGCGTGGACGTTGGAAATATGGACCTCCACCACCGGCGTGGTGATGGCAGCGATAGCATCCCGCAGCGCCACGCTCGTGTGTCCGTAGCCCCCAGGATTAAAGACGACGCCATCCAAACCATCGGTCTCCGCCTGCTGAAGCGCATCCACGAGCGCGCCCTCCTTGTTGTTCTGCACGAAGCGAAAGTCCACATCGGGGAACGTGGTGCGCAGGCCTTGTTCGAGTTCAGCCAGCGAGGCCGAGCCGTATATGTCCGTCTCGCGCGAGCCCAGCAGGTTGAGGTTGGGGCCGTTCAGGATGAGGAGACGCACAATGGGGTTGGACGGGGTACGT
>JADFLK010000319.1 GCA_022564455.1 Bacteroidota bacterium | reverse complement strand
ACTGGCGACTGGAGGCGCGCTTTGAGCCGTACGATCCGCCGCTGGAAATCGCCATGCCATCCATCACCGGTGTGGATGAGAAGGACACGGTGCCCGGCGCCGTCATCTTTGAGGTAGAAGGCGCAGCGTATCGGTTGGATGTGACCGGCCATCCCGGCGACGAGCGGTATTTCATTGTATTCGGGGATGCCACGAGCGGGCAGGAAACCTACGGCGGCGGCCGTTTCGTCTGGATTGACGCAGAGGACGATGAGGGCAACATCATCATTGATTTCAACCGCGCCTACAACCCGCCTTGTGTGTTTTCGACGTTTGCTACCTGCCCACTTCCCACGCCGGACAACCGCCTATCCCTCCGCATTGAGGCGGGCGAACTGAACTTCGGGGGGCATTGATGGCGGAACAGACGCTCGCCGATCGGCACGCCGTGGTTACGGGAGGAGGGAAAGGCATCGGCGAGGCCATCTCCCGCCGCCTCGCGGCGATGGGCGCATCCGTGACGGTGATCGGGCGGACACCCGCACCGCTCCATGCCCTCGTCGCTGAACTCAGCGCCGAACATCAGCAATCCTTTTTCGCCGCCCCTGCCGACGTGACTGATGAAGCGTTGGTCGAAAGTGCGTTTGCAGCAGCCCGCAAAGCCCTCGGGCCAATTTCCATCCTGATCAACAACGCGGGCGCCGCCGACAGCGTGCCGCTCGCCAAGATGGAAACCGCCCGCTGGCAGGCGATGCTCGACGTGAACCTCACCAGCGCCTTTTTTTGTACACACCGTGCCCTACCCAACATGCTCGAGTCTGGGTGGGGGCGCATTGTAAACGTGGCAAGCGTTGCGGGCCTCACCGGCTATGCCTACGTGACGGCGTACTGCGCCGCAAAGCACGGGCTGATCGGACTTACGCGGGCTCTCGCGGCTGAAACCGCTGGTTCCGGGGTCACCGTCAATGCCATTTGCCCTGGCTACGTGGACACGGATCTTGTGACACAGTCTGTAGAGCGCATTCAGGAAAAAACCGGGCGCTCCGGCGACGAGATCAAGCAGCACATCGCCGAGCAAAATCCGATGGGCCGGATGCTCACGCCCGAGGAAGTTGCGAGCCCCGTGGCCTGGCTATGCGATCCTGAGCAGGCGATGATTTCCGGCGCAAGTCTGCCGCTAACGGGAAGCGAAGTTTTTTGAGAAGAGGCGAGAGGGAGCGTGGGAGAAACGGAGAGACGGACTATGCGGCTAACTTCTTCCCTCACCTCCTCACCTCCTCACCTCCTCATCCTCTCACACAGATGGCCCCCAACACCTTCACCCCCCAACACTTCAAGTGGGAGTTCGCCGATAAAGTCGGTACCGTCACCCTGAACCGGCCGGAGAAGAAGAATCCGCTCACGTTCGAGTCGTATGCCGAGCTGCGCGACACCTTCCGCGACCTCGTGTACGTGGACGAAGTCAAGGTGGTGATCCTGCGCGGGGCGGGTGGCAATTTCTGCTCCGGCGGCGACGTGCATGAGATCATAGGGCCGCTGACGAAGATGGATATGCCCGAACTCCTCCGTTTCACACGGATGACGGGCGACCTAGTGAAGTCGATTCGCGCATGCCCGCAGGTGGTAATTGCAGCGGTCGAGGGCATCTGCGTGGGGGCCGGCGCCATCATGGCGATGGCCTCTGACCTTCGCGTCGGTACGCCGGACAGCAAGGTGGCCTTCCTTTTCACGCGAGTCGGTTTGGCCGGGTGCGATATGGGCGCGTGTGCCATTCTGCCCCGCATCATCGGGCAGGGGAGAGCCGCTGAGCTCCTCTTCACCGGGCGCGTGATGAAAGGCGACGAAGCAGCAGATTGGGGCTTTTTCAACCACCTCGTCGAAGCCGATGAACTGAGCGATCACGCCAACGAACTGGCCCGATCGCTTGCCGATGGCCCCACCTTCGCCCACTCGATGACGAAAACGATGCTGGAGCAAGAGTGGAGCATGAGCGTGGCGCAGGCCATCGAGGCCGAGGCGCAGGCGCAGGCCATCTGCATGCAGACGAAAGACTTCGAGCGTGCCTACAATGCCTTCGTGAACAAGAGGAAGCCTGTGTTTGAGGGAGATTGATTCCAGATTATGGGTGTGTGAGGGAGAGTGGAGGAGAGTGCAATTTTCTCCCTCTCCCCAATGGGGAGAGGGCCGAGGAGAGGGGCGAACATAAAACACGGAAACTCAGGAGCACCGGCCGGAAGTAGTTTGGGCCATGGACGCCTCCCACCTCACCCTCCCGTTCTTCGAGCCCCATCACCGCCGACTGGCGGAGGATCTGGAGTCATGGGCAGAGGCCCACGTCCTGAAGGACGAACCGGAGGAAGCGATCGCAGTCAGTAAGGCACAGGTAAGACAACTCGGCGAAGCCGGCTGGCTGGACTTGTGCGTCCCAGCTCCCGCAGGACGTTTTGAGAAGCTGGATGTCCGAAGCCTGTGCATTGCCCGCGAGACACTGGCCTACCACTCATCCCTCGCCGACTTCGCGTTTGCCATGCAGGGCCTCGGCAGCGGACCCGTTTCTCTGTTTGGAACCGATGAGCAGAAAGCTGCGGTGCTTCCATCTGTAGCGCGGGGCGAGAAGATTGCCGCCTTTGCGCTCTCGGAGGGTAAGGCGGGCTCGGACGTGGCTGCGCTCGAAACGACGGCCACGCGAGATGGAGACGGCTTCGTCCTCAACGGCAGCAAGACGTGGATCTCAAACGCCGGCATCGCCGATTTCTATGTAGTCTTCGCTCGCACAGGCGAAGACGAAGGCCACCGGGGCCTGAGCGCATTCATCGTCAAAGCCAACACGCCGGGCTTGACCATCACCGAACAAATTGACACGATCTCGCCGCACCCGCTGGGCTCGCTGGAGTTCAGGGACGGCCGCGTACCCGCGTCAGCGCTCGTCGGCGAAACCGGGCAGGGTTTCAAGATTGCCATGGCCACGCTCGATGTCTTCCGCTCGACCGTTGGCGCGGCGGCGCTCGGGATGGCCAGAAGAGCATTCGACGAGACCGTTCGGCACGTCAAACAGCGCGAGGTCTTCGGGGGCACCCTCGCCGATCTGCAGATCACGCAGGCCAAGCTCGCTGAGATGGCGACGCTCATCGACGCAAGCGCCCTGCTCGTTTACCGCGCGGCGTGGACGAAAGATTCGGGAGCTGAGCGTATCACAAAGGAAGCCGCGATGGCGAAGGCCTACGCCACGGAATCCGCTCAGAAGGTGATCGACATGGCGGTGCAGTTGTTCGGCGGAAAGGGCGTAACATCCGGCCACATCGTTGAGCGCCTCTACCGCGACATCCGCCCGCTTCGTATCTACGAGGGCGCGACGGAGATCCAGCAGGTTATTATCGCGCGGCAAGTTTTGAAGGAGGCCGATGGAGAAGGGGGGAGAGGGTGAGAGGGGATTTCTCAGTCCTTTGTAGTTGGCACTTCGTTCTTTGTA
>JADFLK010000318.1 GCA_022564455.1 Bacteroidota bacterium | reverse complement strand
GACTCGGGCGTGTCCGGCCGGATGCCCTCGAACAGCTCCATCGTGAGCACGAGCCGGCTCGAATACTCGCGGTAGATCTTCGGGAAGCGGATCTCGGGGACGTCGCTGAAGTTGAGCGCGAACTGCTCGGCGTTGTCGGCCTCCAGCCGGAGGTCCACTTCGCGGAGCGTGTATTCGGCGAACTCGTCGAGGATGCGCTTGGGCTGGAAGCGCGAGAAGAACACCTGTAGGAACGAGCCGAGGAAACCCAACAGGCGGGCGTCGCGCTTTAGGGTGATGTAGATGTGCGGCTTGACGACCTTCAGAATCACATCGTCGCCGCCGACGGTTTGGGCGCGGTGGATCTGCCCGATGGATGCGCTCCCTATCGGCGTCGGATCGACCCAGTCGAACATCTCATCAATGGGGCGGCCGAGCCCCTTCGCCACGCGATCGAGGTAATCCTCGAACGGCATCACGGGGAGGCGATCCAGGAGATTCTTGAGCTCCTCCGTGATGAAGTTGGGGAGGATGTCCTCGCGCAGCGCCAGCACCTGCCCGAGCTTGATGTAGGTGGGGCCAAGGAGTTCGAGGCGGCGGCGTAGCTGAACTTCGAGCGGCAGCTTTCGCAGATTCCTGCGCACGAGCGGCGCGACGAAGAACGCTGCAATCTTGATCAGAAAGAGCGGAAAGCCCTTCACCCACGCGAACTGCTCACGGTCGCGCGCTACAGCCACGGCCGAGCCGTAGACGAGCCCCGCCGAATGCCTCTGAACCGTAAAGAAGCGCCGGACAAGCCCCGGCGGCTTCGTGATGACCATCTCCTCGAATCCGGCCTTCTCGGCGGCGGACAACTCCTTCGGCGCGGGCACTTTTCGGCGTTCACGCCAGCGCTGCCTGAGGCCTTCCACCAGTGCGCGCTCACTTTCGGGGTCGTGGGCATGACCGTCCGCTCGAACAGGCTGAGGCGGATTGGCAAGCTGTGGCCGGTTGGTCATTTCGTATTTCGTATTGCGTAATGACACGGTGCGTGACGCTTCGTTGATTCCTCTGATGCAGTACGCGCTACGCTCTACTCCTCACCGATTGCGCCCGAACTTCTCGTGGCTGGACACCCAGTCGTTGGAGGAAATGGCGCTCGCAAGGCTGATTTCGCCGGCCAGAACGACGCCGGCGACGATTTCGGCAAACTTCCTCACGCCGTTCTGGCCCGCACAACCGAGCATCCGGAGGCACTCGTTCTGTGTGCCGAGGCCCGTCCCGCCACCGTACGTGGCCACGATGAGACTGGGGATCGTGATGGACATGTAGAGGTCGCCGTCGGGTGTGAGGTCGCAGTACAGCAGCGCCGCGCTCGACTCGGCAACGTTCGCCACGTCCTGCCCCGTCGCGATGAACATCGCTGTGATGCCGTTCGGCGAGTGCAGGCCGTTGTTGTTCACACCCGCGAGCGCCGAGCCGATCTGCGAGATGCCGTAGTGGTAGAAGAGGTTCTTCGGCTCCACCCGCAGGTGCTGCCGCAGCACCTCGGCGCTGACCGTGCATTCGGCAGTGACGCGCTTGCCACGTGTCCGCATGATGTTCACCATGCTCGCCTTTTTGTCCGTCGCGAAGTTGCTTTCGAGGTAGAAGCGACGGATGGTATCGTTGTTCTCCAGAATCCAAGAGCACGCGGCGAAGGTGGCGCGGCCCACCATGTTCTGTCCTGCGGCGTCGCCGGTGGTGAAGTTGAAACGGCAGAACGCGAACCGGTTGGAGAGGTAGGTGTCGATGTTTTGCAGCTTGCCGACGCTGGTTGTGGATTCCGCCGCTTCCCGGATCGGTTCGAAGGTTTCGTTCAGCCACTCCTTGAAGTCGCGCGCTTCGCGGGCCGATTCGAAGACGAAAACCGGTGCGCGCTGCATGGCGTCTGCCACCACCGTGCATGTCACCCCGCCGGAGAGGTTCAGCACTTTCATTCCTCGGCTATAGCTGGCTACGAGCGTGCCTTCGGTCGTGGCCATCGGGATGAGAAACTCGCCCTGGGCGTGTTCGCCGTTCACCTTTAGCGGCCCCGCTATACCAATCGGTATCTGGGCCACGCCTACGAACGCCTCTACGTTGCCCTGAAGCTTTTGTGGATTGATGGAGTACTGCCAGAGGTGCTCAAACTTCTCGCCGGTGAACTTCTCCACAAACCGCTGCCGGTCATCTATGGCAGCCTCGGCGAAGTCGTCCTCGTGGCGAGGCACCTTCACGCGACCCGGCTCATCCACCACCACCGAGTCCTTCACCTTAAACCCGATCTTACCCATGCCCTCAATCTCGAACTCGAGCGCGATCTTGTGAACCCCCTTGCCTACCTCAATGCCGGGCGCGTAAATCCGGACCACCTTACTCAGCGGGAAATCGACCGGGTTGGTTGGGGTGATGTCCGTGCCGATCACCGTGGAACCGTCGTCGAGCGTCATCGTCAGTTGGCCGCCCGCTACTTCGTTGCCATCGACCGTCACCTTGTGGAGGCCGGTCAGTTTTGCATCCACCAAACGGTTCTTGAGGCTGAAGCTGACGCCGCCGTTCGTGGGCGTAAGGCTACCGTTCGTGTAGAGCTGCCGAAGAAGGAGGGAAGGGATTTTCATAGGGCTGGCGCGTTGTGCGTGTTCTTCTCAAGTCTTTCGGTCTGCAATCGCAGAACGTAATACGCACTACGTAATAGGCCCAAGCTACACTTTCGTGAGAGACTCAGCGGCTCTTTGCGCGTAGACTCCGCGAAACGACCAGTCAATGATATGGCACACGCTGCTGCAATTCTTATCATAGAAGACGACCCGGACATTGCGGATCTCGTTGAAATCCACCTCAGCGATCTCGGCTACCGCGTCGATACCGCAGGCGATGGCCAGGAAGGCCTCGACCGCGCCCGCGTTGGCGACTACGTGCTCATCATTCTCGACCGGATGCTGCCGAGTATGGATGGCCTGGAGGTCTGTACCACATTGCGGGGCGAGGGCATTCCCACCCCCATCCTGATGCTCACGGCCAAGACCGAGGAGATGGATAAGGTGCTCGGCCTCGACGTAGGCGCGGATGACTACGTGACTAAGCCGTTCTCGATCCACGAGCTTCTCGCGCGCGTCAAGGCGCTCATTCGTCGCCGCAGGTTGGACGGAACCGACAACGAGGGCGATGCCCGGCGCGATATCGAGGTAGGGCCGCTGGCCATCTCGCCCGCCAAACGCACCGTGGAACTGCACAACGTGCCCATCGATCTCACGGCCAAGGAATTCGACTTGCTCGCTCTGTTTGCCCGCCACCCCGGCCGCGCGTTCTCACGTCAGGAACTGCTCGATCTTGTTTGGGGATACCAATATGCCGGATACAGCCACACCGTCAACTCGCACATCAATCGCCTTCGGGGCAAGATTGAGCCCGAGCCTGAGCACCCCCGGTTCATTCGGACGGTCTGGGGCATTGGATACCGATTCGCCGAGGAGGAAGA
>JADFLK010000317.1 GCA_022564455.1 Bacteroidota bacterium | reverse complement strand
GCGGTACGGCTAAAGAGTGCGTAGAATAGTCCGTCTGGGTTTCCATGCTCGCATTCGATGAATCGGGTCCACGTCATCGTGGCTTCATCGAATGAGCGTTCGTAGTCGCAATCGTCGGGGAAATGGTCTCCGCCGACGTTCGAGCTTGACGATGAAGTGACGACTAGCTCAGAAGCCGATGCAGCGATGTCGAGCGCGCCGCCGCCTTCAAGCGAGAGCGCGTTGGCAATGGAAACGGCAGCATCCTCGGTAGAGGAGATGTTGGCGCCGCCGCTGCCCGGTCCGGTTATGGGATCGGCGTTGTCGCAGCCCGCAAAAG
This sequence comes from Bacteroidota bacterium, assembly GCA_022564455.1. Next base: position 3,140 of record JADFLK010000317.1, on the reverse strand, counting down.
TGAGGGCCACGAGGAATGTCGCGAGAAGCGAAAAACGAATGGGTTTCATGGTTCTGGGGGGATGGTGGATCGAAGTGATTTGCGTTCGCCCCTAAGTAATCGCCGGTTTGCCCCCCTGGTTGTTACAGAGTTGTCGCGATTCCACGTGAACGTAGTGGCACTTTCGCATCAGATCGGTATTGCACACCGATCTGTCATGAAAACGCGCCGTTCTGTCATCGCTCCCGAATCCGCTTTGCCAACTGCTCTGCTGCCTTTTCGTCCGTCAACGGCTCCGCATCGAGGAGGGACGGATCAATCCGCGAAACGCTCTCCACCCGCGTGTCTTGCTCCAGTTCGTAAGAATCGCTGGTAACGATGGCTTCGAGGTATTCTATGCGCTTGCGGAGCTTTTCGCGCTCCTCTGTGGCCTCGTCGAGTTGGTCGGCCAACGCTTTTACGAGACGAGTGGCATCCTCACCACCTTTTGATCGGTTCTTGCTAATCGTGATGGCCGCCCATGCGAGGATGGCGATAATGGCGATGACAGGGCCCATTTCGTCAGGTGTTCAAGGAATGGAACAAGGTAAGGGGTAGACGGCAGCGCTCAGGCAATCCAAATAGTCTTTGCGTTCACGAACTCCATCATGCCGTGCCGGGCGAGTTCGCGGCCATGGCCGCTGTCTTTCACCCCGCCGAACGGCAGGTTTGGATGGCTCTTCACCATTTCGTTGACGAACGCGCACCCAACTTCCAGCCTACGGGCGATGGCCTCGCCTTTGTTACGGTCTTCCGTGAAAACGGCTCCCCCAAGTCCGAATCGGGAGGCGTTGGCCAACCGGACAGCCTCGTCGGCGTCCTCCGCAACAACAAGCGAAGCCACCGGGCCAAAGATCTCCTCCTCGAACGCTACGCTGCCTTCCTGAACATTCGCCAGCACCGTTGGCGGATAGAAGAAACCAGGACCACCTGGAATCGCTCCGCCGCAGAGGATTTCGGCGCCATCATTCACCGCCCGTAGCACCTGATCGTGGACTTCGTCGCGCAGATCGGCGCGAGCAAGCGGCCCGATGTCTGTGGCCTCGTCCATTGGATCGCCCATCTCTAACGCTTCCATTGTAGCCACAAGGCGGGACGTGAAGGTTTTCGCAATAGGTTTTTCAAGGATGAACCGCTTGGCAGCAATGCAGCTTTCGCCGTTGTTCTGCACCCTCGCCTGCACACCGATCTCCACGGCTCTTTCGAGATCGGCGTCGGCGAGCACGATGAAAGCATCCGAACCGCCCAACTCCAGCACGACGGGTTTGAGGGCTTCGCCGGCTGCTTTTCCTACGGCCCTGCCTGCGCCCTCGCTTCCCGTGAGCGTCACGGCCCGGACGCGCGGATCCTTGATGATGCCCTCCACACGATTCGTTTCGATGGCCAGATGCTGGAAGACGCCTTCCTCAAAACCAGCTTCCCGGAAAAGCCCGGCGATGGCCTCCCCGCAAGCCAGCACGTTCTTCGCGTGTTTGAGGAGCCCCACATTCCCCGCCATCACGGCAGGCACGGCGAAGCGGAAAACCTGCCAGTACGGGAAGTTCCACGGCATGATGGCCAGAACAGGCCCGAGCGGCTGGTAGGCCACGAAACTCTGCGCCGCCTCCGTTTCGCAGGGTTCGTCGGCGAGGAAGGCTTGGGCGTGCTCGGCGTAGTAGCGGCACACCCACGCGCACTTCTCTGCCTCGGCCACAGCCTGCCGGATGGGCTTCCCCATCTCCTGTGTCATCAATTCGGCGTGGCGCTGCTTGTCTCGCTCCAGCAGGTCCGCAAGGTGCAGCATCCGCTCGACTCGCGTGCTTATCTGCGTCTCACGATGCCTCAAAAAGGCCTCGGAGGCCACTAAGAGCACCCTTTCGATGCCTTCATCCGAAAGCAATTCGTACGTGTGCAGGGGCTCGCCGGAGGCAGGATTGAAGGTGGTGTACGTCGGCATGGGCAACGATTGGAGTCAGGGGGTAGGCCGAGTGATTTCAATGACAGGTGAAGAAGATGGCTCCTGCATAGATTCGCTTGCGGGAAGGCTGTTGATTCAGGAGATTGCGGCCCATCTTACGCCCACCGAGACAAACGGCAGCAGGCAACGGGCACGGCTTACGTGCGTATCACAAACTTCTCGATCTTACGGCTCCTCTGTTACCACGCTCCGTCGTGAACGATTCCTTCAAACGCGGCCAACGCCTTGTTCGCTCGTGGTTCGGCGCGTTGCGCCGGCCGAGCAGCCGGCCAAAGGGCGAGGTGATGCCCTCCGGCGTCGCTCGTGCCGACATCGAGAGGTTCGTCGGGATGCCCATCAGCGACTTGAGCCTCTACGAACACGCCTTACGCCACCGCTCGGTGTTCCGCGGCCTCGTCACGACAGGCACGGAATCGAACGAGCGCCTTGAGTTTCTGGGAGATGCCATCCTTGGCGCTGCTGTGGCCGATCGCTTGTACGCGGAGTTCCCCGGCAGTAGCGAGGGCTTCCTCACGCGGATGCGCGCCAATCTCGTCAACGGGCAGGTGCTGGCCGACTATGCCCGCGCGCTCCACCTCGGGCCGCTCATCCTGATGAGCGAGAACACGGCCCGCTCGGAAGGTCGTGACAATCCGACCATCCTCGCTGACGCCTTCGAGGCCATCGTCGGGGCGTTGTACCTCGATCTCGGCTTCGGCGCCGCACGGCGTTTCGTCTTCCGCGTGATCGACCAGTTGGTAGATCTGGAAAGCCTCTCCGTGCAGCGCAGCAACTTCAAGAGCCTCCTGCTGGAGTACGTGCAGGCGCGCGGATGGGCGCAGCCAACATATTCGGTGGCCGCCGAGGAAGGCCCGAGCCATGACCGCCACTTCACGATAGATGTTCTGGTTGAAGGCACACCCCGGGGCCGTGGGCTGGCGGGCTCGAAGAAGCAAGCCGAGCAAGCCGCTGCGCATGAGGCACTCGATGCGCTCTGCAGTGAAGAAAACGCCGCCGCCCAGGCCCTCCGCGCCGCCGAACACGCTTCGTAGTTTTTCCTGTAAGTAGGTGTATAAGAGGCTGAAAGCAGGAGAAACCCCCACTCCTCCCCAGCCCCACACCCCCTCATACTCTGTTGCCCCAAACGCCTGCAATGCTCCTGAACCACCCCGATGTTTTCGCCGAC
>JADFLK010000316.1 GCA_022564455.1 Bacteroidota bacterium | reverse complement strand
GCGATCTGGCGCTGGAGGACGCGCTTGAGGGGCCGCGCGCCGAAGACGGGGTCGAAGCCTTCCGCGGCCAGGCGGTCCTTGGCCTCGTCGGTGAGGACGAGTTTCAGGCCGTGGTTCTTCTCGGCCCTCACACGGATGTGCTCGAACTGGATCTCCACGATGCGGCGGATCTCATCACGCCCCAGCGGCCGAAACACAATGATTTCGTCGATGCGGTTGATGAACTCGGGCCGGAGCTGTTCCTTGAGCCGGTTGTTCAGATCGGTTGTAAGGCCCTCCATCTCGGTGTCGGAAAGCTGTCCGTCCTCGGCTACTTCCATCCGGCGCCTGATGAGGTCGGACCCGAGGTTGCTCGTCATGATGATGATCGTGTTCGTGAAGTCGACCGTGCGGCCCTTCGAATCGGTCAACCGGCCGTCGTCGAGCACCTGCAGAAGGACGTTGAATACCTCCGGATGGGCTTTCTCGAACTCGTCCAGCAGAACGACCGCGTAGGGGCGGCGGCGGACGGCCTCGGTAAGCTGGCCGCCCTCGTCGTAGCCGATGTACCCCGGAGGGGCGCCAATCAGCCGCGACACGGTGTGCCGCTCCTGGTACTCGCTCATGTCGATGCGGACGACCGCGTGCTCGTCGTCGAATAGCTGCTCGGCGAGGGCCTTGGCGAGTTCCGTTTTGCCCACGCCCGTCGAGCCGAGGAAGATGAAGGAGCCCAGCGGGCGGCTCGCTTCCTGCAAACCCGCGCGCCCACGGCGGACGGCGTTCGACACGGCCACCAGGGCTTCTTGCTGGCCCACCACGCGCTCTTCGAGCGCGGATTCCATATCCAACAGCTTCTCCTTCTCCGTCTCCAACATCTTGGTTACGGGGATGCCCGTCGCGCGCGACACCACACCCGCGATGTCCTCGGCGTCCACTTCTTCCTTGAGCATTGCGCCGTTCTTCTGGGCTTCCGCCAGTTTCGTGGTGGCTTCCTCGATTTCGGTTTCGAGGGCTGGAATCTGCCCGTAGCGGATCTCCGCCACCTTCCCATAATCGCCTTGCCGTTCAAGGTCGGCAGCCTTCGTCTTGAACGCCTCGATGGCCACCTTGCGGTCCTTGATCGTCTGCACGAGGTCGCGTTCCTGCTCCCAGCGGGCATGCAGCCTGCCGCGCTCCTCTTCGAGATCGGCCAAGTGCTTCGTGATTTCCTCCTCCTGCTTCGTATCGCCCTCGCGCTTGACGGCTTCGCGGGCGATCTCCTGCTGCGTGATCTCGCGGGTCACCGCGTCCAACTCCTCCGGCATGGAGTCGATTTCCATGCGCAGCCTCGACGCAGTCTCGTCGATCAGGTCGATGGCCTTGTCGGGCAGGAAGCGGTTGGTGACGTAGCGATCCGATAGCTCGGCGGCAGCCACGATGGCGCCGTCCGTGATGCGGACGCCGTGGTGGACCTCGTAGCGGTCCTTGATGCCGCGCAGGATGGCCACCGTTTCTTCCACGGAGGGCTCGGCGACGAGCACCATCTGGAAGCGCCGCTCCAGCGCCTTGTCCTTCTCGAAATACTTCTGGTACTCGTCCAACGTCGTCGCGCCGATGGCCCGCAACTCTCCGCGAGCGAGGGCCGGCTTGAGGATGTTGGCGGCGTCCATCGCACCCTCAGCAGCGCCTGCGCCTACCAGGGTGTGGATTTCGTCAATGAAGAGGATGATCTCGCCCTCGGCGTCCGTCACTTCCTTGACCACGGCCTTTAGGCGGTCCTCGAACTCGCCCCGGTACTTCGCGCCCGCGATGAGCGCACCCATGTCGAGCGCGAGGACACGCTTGCTTTTGATGCCCTCGGGCACGTCGCCCTGCACGATACGGATGGCGAGGCCTTCGGCAATTGCCGTCTTGCCCACGCCCGGTTCGCCAACGAGGATCGGGTTGTTCTTGGTGCGCCGCGAGAGGATCTGGAGCACGCGGCGGATCTCCTCGTCCCGCCCGATAACGGGGTCGATTTTACCCTTGCGGGCCATCTCGTTGAGGTCGCGCGCGTAGCGGTTGAGGGCGTCGTACTTGCTCTCGGCGTACGGGTCCATCACGTTCTGGCCGCCGCGAACATCTTTCAGAATCTCGAGGATGCGCTCTTTCGTGACGTCTTGATTCCCCAGAGCCTCAGCAATCGCGTCGCTCGCCTCCGCCATCGCCATCAACAGGTGCTCGGTAGCAACGTAGGCGTCGCCGAGGTTGTCCGCCTCTTTCAGGGCCTGGTCGAACACCTTGTTCAACTCGTTGCCCACGTACTGCCCGGTCACGGATGCGCCGCTGACCTTCGGCAGCTTCTCCAGCGCCTCGTCGGTCTTTGTGCTGATGTACTCGATGTTGGCGTTAAGGCGTTGCAGGATAGTCGTAACGAGGCCGCCTTCTTCCTGAAGGAATGCCTTCAAAACATGCGGCGTCTCGATGCCCTGATGCGTATTGCTCTGGGCGATCTCCATCGCGGCCTGAACGGCCTCCTGCGCCTTGACGGTAAACTTCTGGAGGTTCATAAGTGATGCGTGAGTGTCGCGATTACGCCATTCTCGAACTCCAATTTCGTACCAGTCTACGAAGACTGTCAAGGTGGCAGGCGGGAGGATTGGAGTCCAAATTACTTGTAGAGTGTAACCTTCCGGCGCGCTATTCCGTTTGCACACGGGTCGGGCGCTGCTTACGTCCGGTTTCCCTCTTTTTGCCTACCCATACGGTCATGCGCCTTTCCCTCTACTCCCTACTCGCACTCTTGCTCCTCGTCGGCTATGCGACACCCTCCTTTGCCCAGCGCTCGCAAACAATCGACGGCTCGGGTTCGCCCGGTAGCCGCAGCGTTGAAGCGCGAGGTGTTCACGAGATTTCCCTCTCGGTTCCAGGCACCCTCGTTATCGAAGTCGGGCGCGAAGCACCGCTCCGCATTGAAGGTGACGACAACATCGTAGATGCTATCATCGTTGAGCGCGACGGCGATGAACTCAAAATTCGTGCGCCGCGCCGTACCAGCCTTCGTCCGAACCGGCCGCTGCGCCTATATGTGGGCGTGGCTTCGCTGCAAGCTGTGAGCGTTGCGGGAAGCGGGCAGATTGAAGCCGAGGGCATCCGCGCAGGTTCGTTTGAAGCGAGCGTCGCGGGCTCTGGTTCCATCGTGATCGGCGGTCTCGACGCAAACTCTGTTCAGGTAAGCGTAGCAGGCTCCGGTGATGTGGTCATGGACGGGCGGGCCGACGAACTAGAAATTAGCATAGCAGGCAGCGGCAACGCCCACCTCGCGTTCGTTGGCCTGCGATTCGAACCTTATCTTCGGGCCGTCGATGAACAGCCGCTAGGAGTTAGATGGCTCGGTGCCGGCTCGGACATCCTCTTTGAGGACTGCTACGTTGCGGGATACGCCACGAATTTCGTCTTCCAGGCGTCGAACGGATCCTTCGCGAGCAACGTGAGATTCAGGCGGTGCGTGGTAGTAGATGCGTGGTCGACCAC
>JADFLK010000012.1 GCA_022564455.1 Bacteroidota bacterium | reverse complement strand
AAAAGGCCGTATTGAAGGTGCTGGTGCCGTTATTGTTGCCGCCACCGTTAAAACAGCCGCCGTGCGTGTGGACACCGACAGCGAAGTCAGTCGCCACGTCAATGACGGGGCTGCCCGAGTTACCACCCGTCGTATCAGTCTGGTAGCGCATCGTCGTACCGGACGAACCGGCGTTCGGGCCCGCGTGCGTCTGCTGGGTCTGGTTGGCCGTGCCGCCATCGACGCCGTAGCCAGTGATGCGGATCGTGGCCGGACCGAGATCCTGGGCGAGAACGAGCCATGCGGCCTGCGCCTGGATGGCAGTTAACCCGGTCGTAGTGTTCGCGAAGGTCTCGAATACGCCCCAGTCGTTGCCGACTCCGCCGTTGGTGAAGACACGAGTAGCGTCGTCAACCGTGTACTGGTCTTCCGGCCCAGGGTGCTGGAGGGTGCCGTTGGGAAGCGATGCCGGCACGTTGAACTGTACGGTGTTCGTCGACCCCGCTGATGCGATGCAATGCCCGGCGCTAACGAACCGGCCATCGGCGATGAGCCAGGTCGTGCAGCCGATGCTCAGGAGTCGGCCCACTCTCAGATTGTTTGAAGCAACGCGGTCATCCGTCGGTCCGCACTGTGTAAACGAGGGGCCCTGTTCGCCAACCATGATCTCATTCATCTGAACGAAGACATCTTTATCGCCGGGTGCTACGTGGAGTGTTATCTCAAGAGCGTCGCCATTGAAATACGCACTCGTGTTCTGCCACTGCGCCAACGCATCAGCGTCCAGATCCTGCTGCGCCTGATCGAAGAGCGAAGTCACCGTGATGTAACTGTTGGCGCCAAGCTCCACATCGCTGAAGTGTAAACGTAACCATGGTGCGCCCGGCACCTTAATTATCGTACTGTACACGACGCGAGTCGCCACATCAATGGGCCGGCTAGAATGGAGGCCGGTGGCGAGCGCCTGAGACTCCATACGGTAACTAAGAGGCGCAGTCTGCGCTAACGTCGCGATGGGGAGGCAGAGCACACCGAAGAAGCCCAACAGAATAGCGTGGTGTAGAAACGAGGATTTCATGATTCTCCTTAAGTGCAGTTGGAAAGGGACAAGCGTGTGAAGAGCGGGCTCACGTATCGGATTGATAAGAACGAGAACGCGGTGGTGGCGGGCCACCCTGCTCTGCAAACCGAGTATACACGGAAGCGGACGAAAAACAAATCCCATCCTCCTATCCTTATTGAAATAAGAACCCACAGGCAACCGGCTGAGCGTTGCCGAAGTCCACATCGCCGATTGCAGAAAGCACACTACACGTCCAACTCGTCAACATCTGCCGCATGATCCATGATGAAGGCGTAGCGCGGCGCGGCGTCCTTGCCCATCAGGTCGGAGATCGTCATTTCCGTCTCCACTTTGGCGTCGTCGGGGATCGTGACGCGTAGCAGGCGGCGCTTCTCGGGGTCGAGCGTGGTTTCCTTCAGCGTCTTGGGCATCATCTCGCCCAGGCCCTTGAACCGCTGCATTTCAATGTTTGCGCGCGGGTTTTTCTTTTTAATTTGCTTCTCAATGCGCTCGCGGTCGGCCTCGTCGAGCGCCCAGTATGTTTCCTTGAGCGCGTCCAGGCGGAAGAGCGGCGGCTGCGCGAGGTACACGTACCCGCCGTCGATGAGCGGTTTGAGATAGCGGTAGAAGAACGTCAGCAGCAGCGTGGCGATGTGGTGCCCATCGGAGTCGGCGTCCATCAGGAGGATCACTTTGTGGTACCGCAGCTTGCTGAGATCGAGGTCTTCTCCTAGCCCGCAACCAAGGGCGTCCACGATGTTGGAGAGCTCCTTGTTGTCCAGCACCTTTTGCCTAGTCGCCTGTTCGGCGTTGAGGACTTTTCCGCGCAGGGGCAGGATGGCCTGCGTCCGGCGGTCGCGGCCCTGCTTGGCGGAGCCGCCCGCCGAGTCGCCCTCCACGATGAAAAGCTCGCTCTCTGAGGGGTCGGTGGACGAGCAGTCGGCGAGCTTGCCGGGGAGGTTCAGGCGGTGACTAACGGCGCTCTTCCGGCGCACCTGCTGAACAGCAGCCCGGCTTGCCTGCCGCGCCTTCGCGGCCTGTATGATCCGCGCGACGATGGACTCGGCGATGGTTGGGCGGCCGTTCAGGAACCGCTCGAACTCCACCCGGAACGCCCCGCTCACAAAGCTGCGCATCTCGGGATTGTTGAGCTTCTCTTTCGTCTGCCCCTGAAACTGCGGCTCGGTGAGGTAGAGGTTGAGGATGGCCACCATCCCCTCGCGGATGTCGTCGGCGGTGATTTCGAGCTTTTTCCGGCCGATCTCGTGCGTCTCGATGTAGTTGCGAACGGCCTTCGTCACGCCGTCCTTGAGGCCCTGCTCGTGCGTGCCGCCGTCGCGCGTGGGGATGCCGTTGACGAACGAAACGATGCGCTCCTTCGGCGCTTCCGTCCACAGAAAGATGATTTCCATCCGCGCGCCGTCCACAATCTTCTCCTGCCGGACGATAAATGGATCGTCCTGAATGCGCCGCGTACCCGCTTCTGCTATAAGATGGTCCAGGTATTCCACGATGCCGCCCTCATGGTGGAACTCCACCTTCTCCCCTTTCGCCTCGTCCTTGAAAACAATCCTGAGCGCGCCGTTGAGATACGCCTTCACGTCCAGCCCTTGCTTGATGCGCTCGGCGTCGAGGTCGGTTTTATCGAAGATCTCGGTGTCGGGGCGGAAGGTGATGGTCGTACCCGTACCGCGCACGCCGCTGCGGATTTTCTTGAGCTTCGTGATCGGCACGCCGCGCGCGTACCGCTGCTCGTAGAGTGCACCGTCGCGCTTAATCCGCGCAATCAGTTCCTCCGAAAGCGCGTTGACAACCGACGCACCCACACCGTGCAAGCCGCCCGATGTGATGTAGTTCGAGCCATCGAACTTGCCGCCGGCGTGGAGGGTCGTCAGGATGACCTCCAGCGTGGGGATTTTCTTCACCGGGTGCTTGTCAACGGGGATGCCGCGGCCGTTGTCTTCCACCGTGACGGACCGGCCATCCTTGTGCAGCGTCACCTCAATCAGCGAGGCGTAGCCGTTCGTGGCCTCGTCCACCGCGTTATCGACGATCTCCCAGACGAGGTGGTGCAGCCCCGTCTTGCCCGTCCCGCCGATGTACATGCCCGGCCGCTTGCGGACGGGATCGAGGCCCTCAAGAACCTGGATGGAGGCGCCGGTGTAGGTTTTGGTGGCGGTGGTTGGCATTGTGCGGGGGGACGAAGTGCTACTGGAATGTAAGGAGGTCAAACAGCTACAGAAAGATCAGGATTTGTCATTCAGCAAGTCGACTCCCCTCCTTGTCGCAGAAGGGTTAGGCGTAGTCTAGCCCAGTCGCAACATTTCACTCAGAATGATACATCGAGTGCTAGTCACCTCCACCCTTCAAATGCACCTCAACCGGCTCGGTCTTCACGCTCTTAAGTGTACCCCTAGAGATAACCGTCCGGCCTTTTCCTCCCCGGTTCTGCACCTCAAACTTGGTCGTGCGGACGATCTCAGTGCGGCCGCGGCTCGTCTCCACTTCGAGGCCATCTCTAGCAGCGGTGGTGATCGCCATGCCCAGCACGGAGTCGTCGGGGCCTTGCAGGCGCATGGCGATGACGCCCTTGGCGGCGCTCTTGAAAAGGGGGATCTGCGAAACGGGGAAGATCAAACCCTTCCCTTCCTTCGAGGCGAGGCACACGTTTTCGTCGCCGCGTGCCAGCATAGCTGCCATCACACGCTGGCCCTTCCGGGCGCGCATGTACGTCCGGCCTTTCTTGTTGGAGCGCTCGGCAAACGCCTCAAGTGTCATGCGAACGGCAAGGCCATCCGAAGACACCGCGACCACGAACGGCCCATCGAACGAACCATCCAGCGGGGCGCCGTCTCCCGCGAACAAATCGGGGTTATCGAGCATCGGCAGCGGTTGGGGAAGCACGCGCTCATCCATCGCAATCACCCCAACCACCTTTTCCTTGTCGCTGAAGTCGAAGAGCTTCTGGATGGGGTCGCCGTAGCCGGTTGTTGAGGGCAGGTCATCCACGCGTAGCGAGTACGCCTTTCCGGCCGAGGTGAAAAAGCAGATCGTGGCGCGGGTGCCGGTAGCGAGCGCCCAGCCCACCTCGTCGCCTTCGCGGACGCGAATCGATTCGAGGTCGGTGTACGATCGCTGGCGCTTCACCCAGCCGTCGCGCGTTACAATAGCGTAGACATCCTCCTTAATGATGTAGTCCTCGGCGCTGTATTCCAGCACTTCGTCAGGGCCTTCAATGGCCGTCCGGCGGTCGTCGGCGTACTTCTTCTTAAGGTCGCGCAATTCGTCCTTGATCACCTTCCACCGCGCGTCTTCGTCGGTGAGGAGATCACGCAACCCTTCAGCTAAACCTTCTTTCTCCCTCAGCTCCTTCAGGATGGCCTCGATTTCCATCTTCGCCAGCCGATAGAGTTTGATCTCGAGAATGGCGTCGGCCTGGATCTCATCAATCCCGAACCGATGGCGGAGACGCTGGCTCGCGTCGGCCTTGTCGTTTGAAGCGCGGATGAGTGCGATGGCCTCATCGAGCGCATCGAAGACGATGGCGAAGCCGCGCAGAATGTGGATGCGTTTTTCGAGTTGTTCGAGATCGAAGCGAAGGCGGCGCACGACCGTCTCCATCCTGAAGTCCAGAAACGCCTGCAGGGCCGTGCGGAGATCCACCTTTCGCGGCGCAGCCACCTCCGGATTGTGCGTGGGCACGAGGCACGTCATATTGACGTGGAAGCGCGTTTGCAGCGGCGTGTGCTTGAAAAGGTAGGCCATCGCGGCGTCGGCGTTGGAGCCCCGCTTGACCTCCAGCACGATGCGCACGTCCTCCGTCGATTCGTCGCGGATGTCAACGAGTTGCGGCACCTTCCCAAGCCGGATGTGGTCGGCGATCTTTTCAATGAGGTCCGACTTCGCCATCCCGTACGGGATCGACGTGATGATAATCCTGGTCTTTCCCTCGAACTCGAACTCGCCCCGGATATCTATCGCGCCCTCGCCCGTCTCGTAGATCTTTTGGATCTCCTCGGGTGTGTTGAGGATGCGCGCGCCCGTCGGAAAATCCGGCCCTTTGATGTGCTTCATCAGTGTGTCGAGTCGGGCATTGGGCGAACCGATGAGGTGGAGGCAGGCGTCGACAATCTCGCCGAGGTTGTGCGGTGGGATGTTCGTGGCCATGCCCACCGCGATACCACTCGAGCCGTTCACGAGAAGGTTGGGGAACGGCGCCGGAAGCACGATGGGCTCGAACAGCGTGCCGTCGTACGTCGGGCGGAAGTGGACCGTGTCCTTTTTAATCTCACGGAGAAGCTCGGCCCCGAGGGGTTGTAAGCGGGCTTCGGTATAGCGCATCGCGGCCGCACTGTCGCCATCGAGGCTGCCGAAGTTGCCCTGCCCATCCACCAGCGGTGCACGCAGCGAGAAGTTCTGCGCCATGCGGACCATCGCGTCGTAAATGGCCGTGTCGCCGTGCGGATGATACTTGCCCATCACCTCACCGACTACCGTGGCGCTCTTGCGGAAGCGCGAATCCGGCAGCAGCCGGAGGTTGGTGTACATCGCGTAAAGGATCCGCCGTTGCACAGGCTTGAGGCCATCCCGGATATCCGGCAGTGCACGGCTCGTGATGACCGACAACGCATAATTCAGGTAACGCGAACGCGCGGTCTCGTGAAGGGGAATCGTTTCGACGACGTTCATGCAATAGCGGATAAGAGATCCGCGCCTTTGCGCTGCAACAAGAGTCTACAGCAGTCTACAGCCAGATCCGCCGCAAGGTAAGATCGTTCGGTATCCGTTCTGCGGCCTGTGGACATCTTGGAAGAACTGCGCTCGCGGCCGTTGCTGCAATGCATGATACCGAGTCCTGCCAATCCCACATACCGATATGTGTGATTGGCACAGCCACGTCATCACACCCTCACATAATCACCCGATTTTCGTCTGGGAGGCGAACTTTCGCGGATCGGATGAGGTTTATTCCTCTCGACAATCCCCAACGCATACAATCCCACACGGATGGCTACGGAAACCCTTTCGCCGATTGAGGAGCAGCTTCGCGCGCTGATCCGCCTGCAGCACATCGACAGCCGGATCGACCAGGTCACCAAGCTCCAGGGCGATCTCCCGGAAGAGATCCGAGACCTCGAGGACGAGAAAACCGGTCTCACCACACGCATCGGCAACTCCAAGAGTGAGGCCCAGGAAAGTGACGTGCAACGGAAGAAGCTGAAGATGGACATCGCCGAGTGCGAGGGCCTCATCCGCAAATACGAGGAGCAGCAGCTTCAGGTGCGCAATAACCGCGAGTACGACGCGCTCACCAAGGAAATCGAGGCGCAGCGCCAGCGCATTTCGGCAGCGGCCGAGCAGATTGAGGAGCTTACGACGAACGACACCGAGAGCGAGGAGGCCGTTGAGGCCGCGCACATCCGCCTAAAGGAACTCGACGAACTACTCGTTGCCAAGCAGAAAGAACTGGAGCAGGTTGTCGCCGAGACGGAAGCCGAGCAAGCGGGTTTCCAAAAACGGCGCAAGAAGGCTACCAAGGCAATCGACGACCGGTACCTGCGGGGCTATGAGCGGCTTCGGACACGGATGCGCGACGGCCGCGCCGTGGTGCCCATCGAGCGCGGCGCCGCCGGCGGCTACGCGGTGCCGCCTCAGCGCCAGGTGGAAGTCCGCCAGCGCAACCGCGTTATCGTGAGCGAGCACGACGGCCGCATGATCGTGGATGACGAACTCTACCGTGAAGTCGTCAAAAAGATGAAGTTGTAACGGCAGGCCGGGTTCTTGGTATCCTGCCCGCCACATCGTCTTCTCACAAGCTCGTTCACGAACCAGATTGCGTGCCGGTCGGATCATCGCTCCGCACTCGTTGCGGGGAGGAAAGTCCGAACACCACAGGGCGCCGTGCCCCGATAACATCGGGGGCTTCCCGTTCGCGGGATGACAGCACGTGCAACAGAAAGCATTCCAGCCGATGGCCCTGCATTTCGCTTGCGATATGCGGGACACAGGTGATGGTTGAAATGGTGGGGTAAGAGCCCACCGGCGTTTCCGGTAACGGGAGCGGCCAGGCAAACCTCGCGGGGTGCAAGGCCATGTAAGCGTCCGCCTGAGGGCTGCCCGCCCGAGGACGTGGGTAGGCCGCTAGAGGTCCCGCGCAAGCGGGATCCCAGATAGATGATGATCGCTCCGGGAGCAGCACGGCGACGGCTGCCCCGGATGCACAGAATTCGGCTTACAGACCGGCACGTGTCGCCATTCTGCCCCGCCCCTGCTCATACCGAGCGGGGGCGGGACCATTTCCTGGCGTGGCTGCCAGCGTCGCATCGTCGGGCGAATGGCAATTCACCCCAACAGAAAACGGCGCGCCCGATTGGGGACGCGCCGTGCAGATCGTTGGCTTGCTCCGGGTTATTCCGTCGCCGTCTCCGGGGCATCGCCACCACCTTCAGCCGGCGCTGCCGCACCATCGCTGCCACCGGCCGGGGCAGGCGTTCCTTCCGAGGTGGCACCTTCAGCCGGAGCACCTTCAACCGCAGTGCTCGGCAATGCTGGAGCCTCTATCGGCGCATCGGCCGCGTTCTCCTGCAGGATGCTGCGCTGCTGGCGCTCGCTGCTGATCGTAAACGGAGCGATGAAGCACAGGAAGAGGAGGCCGCCGCCGAGCACCCAGGATGCCTTCTCCAGAAAATCGGGGGCCTGGCGAGCGCCAAGAATCTGCTGGGCCTGCCCACCGGAAGCGATACCGGCGAGCCCGCCACCCTGCCCGCTCTGCAACAAAACGACGAGCGACAAGAGAACGGCCACGATAAGAATTACAACGACGAGTAGGGTGAACAACATGGGTTGCGCGGTTTCGGCTGAAAATGTGCGAGTTGCACAGATTACTGAAGTTACGAACACCCCATTGGGCTCAACAAAGTCTGAAACGCCTCAAACTCGGTAATCAGCGTGAAATCGGTGCGATGTCATCGGAATCCCGTCTGTCCAGAAAAGCCTGTGTGAGGAGAAGTGCGACCGTGCTTTTAGCGTCCAGGATCTCGCCGACGCGAGCCATCCGCACGGCCTCAGCGAAGGGCATGCGAACGGGGACGACGAACTCGTCGGCCTCCGTGGCCTGCTCACATGGCGTGAGGTCTTCAGCCAGAAACAGGTGAATGACCTCGTTGGCGTAGCCGATGCACGGATACGTCTCTCCCACTTTCACCAGACTCGCAGCGGTGTAGCCAATCTCTTGCTCCAACTCACGCACGGCAACGGCCTCAGGAGATTCTCCGGGGATATCGAGTTTGCCTGCGAGAACTTCCAGGAACTCGCGCCCAGGCCCATAGCGGTACTGGCGGATAAGGATCGTGGAGCCGTCCGGGAACAGCGGCACCATCGCCGAGGCGCCCGGGTGGTCGATCCACTCGCGCACGGATTCGCCGCCATCCGGGAGCTTCACGACCTCACGGTAGGCTTTGAGAAGAACGCCATCGACAAGCAACTCGCTCGATATTGTTTTTGGGTCCGGGCCGCGTCAACGACCTCTGCGGCGACCACCATCCCCGATTCCGTGTGCGCCTCTGCCGCCACGCATTGGTGGACCATGCATCCGTCCACGCAGCGCATGGAAGACTTCTACGATCTCTCGCTGGCCAGGCGTCAGAATGGCGGCGACGTCAGCAGGCATCTCGCCAGGTTCAGGGCGCTCGCCCATGCTCCGACGCATCTGCTCGTGCGTCCGTTCACGTTCTGCTTCGTGACGCTCGTGGAGATCATCCATCTGTCGGCTTTGCTGATCCGACAGACCCAGGGCATTATCTCGCGCCTGTCGCTCCGCATCGTGACGCTCAGCACGGTCGTGGCGTCCATCCCGCTGTAGACGCTCCGGACGTGTAAACAGAAGCACTTTCTGCGCATCCGTCAGCGTCGGTTCCAGTTCGGCGGCCAGGCTCCAGAGAGCACCAGGCTGCGGACCAGAAGCGATGCTCTTTTCAAAGAGCTCAACTTGGGCGGCCGTCAGGTTTAGTTCCTGTCTGAGGTTGGAAACCATGTGCTCAGCATGTTCGGCCATGCGGGCCTGGTGACCCGGCTGCTGGGCATTGGCGACACTGGCCGCCAGAGCAAAAAGTGTAAAAACGGCCATAGCTGTGACCAGGCGCCGGAAGGCGCTGCTTGATTGGTTCGTGTTCATGGGAAAAGGGGTTTATGTCCGGAGGGACGTGAAAGGGCCGCCGTACTTCCCGGCGGCGTGTTCTGCGCCTTATTCGACATGCCTGTCGTGTTAGATCCGTGTATCGAGGCGAGTTGCACATGCGTGTCACGAACTACATCTATGACACGATTAACCCTGCCACAACCGTCTTTCCCAACGGCCTACTCCCCTTCCGAAACCGAAAATGGATTCGACCAGCGCTCGTCCGTCGCCAACGTTTCATCCGTGAGCGTCTTCAGAAAAGCCACAATAGCGCCGCTGTCTTTTTCGGAGAGATTTAGCCGCACGGGCTGTCCGTTTGTATCGCGTAGGCTAACAAACAGAGCCGGACTTGGCTGGATCTCGCTGTCGTAGTGCTCCACTACCTCCTCCAGCGTCTCAAAGCGGCCGTCGTGCATGTAAGGCGAGGTGAGTTCGATGTTGCGGAGCGAGCCCACTTTGAACAATCCAAACCTCACGCCTCTGTCGGTTGGGAAGGCATCCAGGCCGTTACTGAACGGCCGGTCGGTAATCTGAAGGTCGCCGCCGTGGCATTCGCTGCACCGAGCCGGGCCGAAAAACAACTGAAGCCCTCGATTCTCCTGTGAGGTAAAGTTGGGCAATCGTTGGCCCGTTCGCCCGCCCTGGTAGGCACGCTCCTGGTCGTACCGCGAGTTCGGTGCTACGATGGATCGGACGAACTGTGAAAGTGCGCGGGACATCCGACCGGGCGTGATCTCCTGCGTTCCGAACGCATCCGCAAAGAGGGCTGGGTAGAAGTTCGTGGCATTGAGGCGAGCCACAACCCCTTCCAATGTCATCCCCATCTCAATGGGATCCTGGATGGGTATCAGGGTTTGCTCTTCCAGCGTCTCGGCGCGCTCATCCCAAAAGAAACGGCCGGGCTGATAAAAGCGCCCGAACGCCAGCGACATCGCGTTGCGCTCCGTCTTCTCGCCGTCGAATCCCGTGCTGAAGCTGGTCGTATCGGCGAAACCGTGATCCTGATGGTGACACGAAGCACAGGCCACAGTCTGGTTCAGCGAGAGGCGCTTGTCGTAGAACAGAACCCGGCCAAGCGTAGCGCCGGCATCTGTGATCTCGTTATTGGCCGGCGTATTGTCCGCTAACCTGCTTGTTGCCACCGTGATGTGGCTCGGCAACGCGATGTTCGCGTAATTATACGGTGTCTCGGGAAGAACAGGCTCCGTGCTGTCATACAGCCGCAGCCTAAAAGCCGTCAAGAGCAGGACAGCAGCGAGAACGAAAAACGTAGCGAACCGAATCATGAGCAGGGGAGATAGCGAAGCCGTATGGGTCAAACGCGACTGCGTTTCAGATTCTGATATCGTTCAGGAGTCATCAGGTGAAAAATTTAGCACCTTTGCAGGTATATGCAAACTCACTAAGAAAAAGGCGGGCCTGCCGCGGCCTCCTCACTGTTCATAACGATGAGATGCACGCAGGTGACATGGACTGCACAGGCCACGGCATGAATGAGCGATCCTGACTGCACGTTCCGGGTACATTCCGAGAGTCTTACGAATGAATTTTGACGTCCGCCCTCCAACCCCAATCATCCACCCAATCTCAATCCCGCGCAGCGGAGATTGCCGTTGTTCTCGGGTTCTGGACGTTGCTGGGCGCACTGACGCTCGTTCGGAGATCACTGGACCCCCGCGGGCCGGAAGGGCTTGCGACGCCGGAGTTGTGGATGACGCTTATCGAGTACGGGTTCTGGGTGCTGCTCACACCGCTGGTCTTCTGGCTGGCCAGACGCTTCCCCCTCGAACGCAACTCGCTGGCGCAGCGCATCGTGCTGCATCTCGCCATTGCGTTGGTGGTTGCCGCACTGTTCGAGGTCGTGCGCCTGATGATCCTGCGTCCGATGATCATCCAACACACTATGGGCCCGCGTGGAGGCCGCTTCGGACGAGGACCGGGGCACCTCAACCCCGTCTTTGCACTCAAGCACCTTCAGTTCCTCGACGAACTGATTGTCTATCTGGCCGTGTTGTCGGCAGGGTTTGCGCGCGACTATTTCTTTCGGCTGCGCGAACGGCAGCGAGAAGCCGCACGCCTCACCGCTCAACTCGCCGAGGCTCGTCTGTCTGCACTGCGCATGCAGCTCAATCCCCACTTTCTTTTTAATACCCTCCACGCCGTCAGTGCATTGGTAGAGCGCGACCCCACCGGTGTCCGGCGGATGATTGCGAAGTTGAGCACCCTGCTACGCCACACGCTCGACACTGCTTCAGCGCAGGAGGTGCCCCTCCGCGATGAACTTCAGTTCCTCCGCGACTACCTCGACATCCAGCAGGTCCGCTTTCAAGGCAGGCTTGAAGTTGTAGAGGAGGTGCCCTCCAACCTTCTGGATGCTCTGGTACCCAATCTGATCCTCCAGCCGCTGGTAGAAAACGCCATCGAGCACGGCGTGAGTGGCCTGGAAGACGGAGGCCGTATCGTCATCGGAGCGCGAAGAGATGGGAACGACCTGATCCTGAACGTGCGTGACAACGGCCCTGGCATCGACCCCGAGATGCCGCTACGTAAGAACGGTGTCGGCCTCCGCAACACGCGCGAGCGCCTCGAAGGGATGTATGGCGATACAGGCCGCCTCGTTCTCGAACCTGCCGAGGGTGGTGGCCTGCTCGCTGTGATAACCCTCCCCTACCACACCGCCGGCGACCTCCGCACGGTGGGTGTCGATGATGATTCCTCGGTGGCCTGATGTCCGATACGCTCCGTGTTCTGATTGTGGATGACGAGCCGCTCGCTCGGCAACGTCTCCTCGATTTATTGGAGCAGGTGGAAGACGTCGAGATCGTCGAGACCTCAGACAGCGGTAAAGCCGCCGTCAAAGCAATTCGGGTGAATCAGCCTGACCTCGTATTCCTCGACGTTCAGATGCCCGGCCTCACCGGCCTCGACGTGGTGCGTGAGGTCGGTCCTGAGAACATGCCGGTTACGGTATTTGTGACGGCATACGACCAGCATGCTCTGGCGGCATTCGAGATGGCTGCACTTGACTACCTCCTGAAACCGTTTGAGGACGAGCGTTTTTTTCTAGCGCTCCGGCGCGCCCGAACCACGATCCGCCTACGCAAGGTAGGCGATCTCCAGGAGAGTCTGTTGACGCTTCTCCAGGGAAGACAGTCAGGCGCACCGGAGCCTGCGGCAAAGGCAGGCTACCTCGAGCGTATCGCGGTGGAGATGCGCGGGCAGGTCCGTGTGGTGCCTGTCGAACAAATCGACTTCATCGCCGCCGACGGCGCTTATGCCGAACTCCATGTTGGTGAAAAGACGTACGTCATTCGGGAGCGGATGCAGAACCTGGAGGAACGCCTCGACCCCGCCCGGTTCTTCCGCATCCACCGCTCCACCATCGTCCAACTGGACCGGGTGGAAGCTCTCCTCACCGCCTCGGGCGGCGACTACGCTGTGCGGCTGTCAGACGGGAAGCGGCTGCGGGTTAGCCGACAACGCAGGGATGACCTGGCGTCGAGGCTCGGGTTGGATGGGCTCGAGAAAGAGCAGTCTTGAAACACCACGATTGCCGACTTGATGTACGTGTATTCGTCTACTTGCTGGGTGCGAGTTATGGGAATTCAGCGCGTACGGTCGTTAATCATGATTGTGCTACCTAGCTAGCGCATTCATCCCAACAGCCTCTTGGAATCCACGGAGGCAGGTGTATTATTCGTGTTCCTGACACTTTCGAAGAGCCCAATGAAACCTTGTGCATTTGTACTAATGCCGTTCTCTGAGGACATGAACGATGTCTTCGAGGATCTCATTAAGGTTCCGTTGGAAGA
>JADFLK010000315.1 GCA_022564455.1 Bacteroidota bacterium | reverse complement strand
AATGGCGCCGGCCTCGTAAATGCCCATAGTGCCGTGAATGCCACGCCGCTGGAGGAATGCTCCGTAGTCAAAGTCTGCCGGATTACGTTTTTGAGGGACGGGCCGGAGATCCCCCGTTACCTCAACGCGATCGCCCGTGTGCAGCTCGGGGAACACCGCCGACGCTCCGTAGCGGGACTTCCCTAATAACACCTGAACACGGCCACGAACGATCTGGCTTCCAGCAGAACGAGCAGCGGAATCAACGGCGAGGACGAATCGAGTGCCGTAGGTGAGGCTCTCTGATGGCTTGTCGATGTGGCCCCACAGGGTGATGGTGGCTTCGCCCGTGCTGTCTTCATGTGCTTCGGCGGCTGCGGCCAGAAAAGTGATATCGTTCTCTAGAAGATGTTGCCAGACAGACATCCGCAACCCGCCAACGCTTGTAGCTGCAAAACCGACCACGATAGCGAGCGTTAGTCGTTTCAGCGAAACGAGCCGCCTCCGGGAGATAAAACCGGCAATTAGCTCCACGCCAATGGCCGCAGTCAGCAGCCCCGCCCAGACTCCGAAGGGCAGACTTGAAAATCGAGCAGCCAGCACAATCCCTACAGCCAGCGCCATTGCACGGACAAGTGCCGGCCGTGAGAACGGGCGAATTGGTAGAGGGGGCGGGGTTATGGGCATGACAGAATCTGCGGCGTGTCTATCTAGACACTTCACCCACATGCTATCTAACCTCCTTCACATCTTTTTCTGGAGCCGGTGAGGGCTGCGAAACACGTAGTGTATCTTGCCCACACTTCCCGTCCGCATGTCCGCCAATAGCAGCAGCCGTTCTTTCTGTGATGAGCAAACGACGCCAGGTTCGCGAGCGTGTACTTCAGGCTCTTTATGCTCAGGAGGTCAGCCAGGACGACGCCGACCATGTGTTGGCCACGCTCATCCAGCCGGTTTACAAGAACGAGCCCACATACCTCCACTTTGCTGAGCAGTTGTTTCTGCGGTCCCTTGATGCGCGCGAAGCAGCGGAGGAATTGATTTCGCGGCACATCCAGAACTGGGAGATTGGCAGGCTGGCGCTAACGGATCGGCTGGTTCTGCGAATGGCTGTTGCGGAGTTGATGTACTTCGAGGACATCCCGCCGAAAGTGACGCTCAACGAGGCCCTGGAAGTCGCAAAGACCTTTTCTACGGAGAAAAGCGGGGCTTTTGTAAACGGCGTGCTGGATGCCATCCTGACAGAGATGAGGGAGCGAGACCAATTGAAGAAAACAGGCCGTGGCCTTGTGGAAATGTCCACCCTCTCGTCCTCAACCAACTGACCGTGTAGGGGCAATTCGTGAATCGCTCCTACGCGTAAAGACGTTATGGCCGTCTACGCCATCGGCGATATACATGGCTGCATCGCCACGCTTGATGCATTGCTCGACCGACTTGCGCCGAAAGATGACGACCATCTCATCTTCATCGGCGACTACATCGATCGGGGTCCAGATTCGAAGGCCGTCATCGACAGGCTGCTGGAACTCGAGAAGGCGACCGAATCAGGCACCGGGCCTCGCTGCACGTTCCTCCGCGGAAACCACGACCAGATGATGCTCGACTACGTGGACTTCCCCGGCGACCCGGACGTTTACGAGCTCTGGACTATCAACGGGGGGCTTTCTACCCTGAACAGCTATGTGGAGGATGGCCGGTTGGTGCTGCCGGACGCCCACGTCGATTTTTTGAGGCGGACTGAGCTTGTCCACGAAACGGATGACTTCGTCTTCGTTCACGCCGGTCTCAACCCGAAGAAATCCATCGCAGAAAACCTCAACCCCATCGATCCGCAGGTTGCCCTCTGGACGCGCAGCCACCTAAAAGCCAAGCTGAAGAAGTGGGAGAAGCCCGTGGTCTGCGGCCACACCCCACAGCGCGAACCCATCAACGACCCCATGCTCATCAACATCGACACCGGCGCCGTGTACAACCACATAGAGGGCCTCGGTGTTCTCACCGCTGTAAAGCTGCCCGAGCGGGAGTTCACACAGGTTCAGTTTGAAGGCTGAGGGTTACAGGTAAGAAGGTTAGAGATTGTGTTTTGTTGGGAGATTACCTTCAACCTTCAACCTTCTAATCTGAAACCTTATAAACCCCAAGAAACTCCGGCCCGCAGATTGGGTGCGCCGGCGCCCATTTCGGCAAAGAGAACACGCATTCCGCGTGTGCGGTAGGTACCTCGCACGAACGGATCGAACATGACGCGGAACGAACGCGCCTCTTCTTCAGCGGTTTGCTCCCCGAATGAATAATAGAAACTCGGGCCCAGGCGAAGGCCCACATCAAGGCCCGTAGCCCCCACAGCGCGGTTTTGCACGATTTCCAGGATGCGGGCAATCTGCACAGACCCGCCCACGCCCACCGCTACAAGAAGGCGGTTGCTGCCGCCCACCGTGTAATCTCCGTAGACAGCAACTTCCCGCGTGAATACGAACAAGGTGGGCGTGGAATGGATTGCCATCACGCCCACGCCCGGCAATCCACCGCCGGCGAGAAGTATCCTCGAATCCTGCGCGTGCACGGCAGCGGCACACAGTACCAGCAGGAGCAGCACGGCGGCGCGCACTGCAAACGGAACCACATTTCTTATAAGATTCCGCACCGGTGTTTTCGAGGCAAGCTAGACTGGTGAATGATACGGGTGTTCTTATTACGTAGTGCGTATCGCGTAATGAGAACGGTTCATCCGGCGTTTCTACAAGCCCAAGCTATTCGTCTTCTGTCTTCCGAACCATGGCTCTTCGAGTTGGCATTGTCGGCCTTCCGAACGTAGGAAAATCCACACTCTTCAACGCGCTTAGCGAAGCGGGCGCGGAAGCGGCGAACTACCCGTTCTGCACCATCGAGCCGAACGTGGGAGTGGTGGCAATCCCCGATCCGCGCCTGTACCGGTTGGCCGAGATGGCGGGATCGAAGCAGACACTGTCGGCAACCATTGAGTTCGTGGACATCGCGGGGCTCGTTGCAGGGGCTTCTAAAGGCGAGGGGCTCGGCAACAAGTTTCTTGCACACATTCGCGAGGTGGATGCCCTCGTTCACGTGGTGCGGTGTTTCGAGGATGAGAATGTGGTCCACGTAGAAGCCTCGGTTGATTCGCTCCGCGACATCGAAATCATTGACACGGAGTTGCTGCTGAAGGATCTGGAAACGGTAGCGAAACGGAAGGAGCGCGTTGAAAAGCAACTCAGGATTGGCGAGAAGGAAGTGAAGGCTGAGGCCGCGTTCCTGGACAGACTCGAAGGGCACTTAAGCGAGGGGAAGGCCGCCCGTTTGCTTGAATTGTCGGATACAGAAGCGCCAATGCTTCACAGTTTGTTCCTCTTGTCGTCCAAGAAGATGCTCTACGTGGCCAATGTGGGCGAGGGCGACCTGCCGGATGGCAACGAGCACGTGGAGCGAATCCGTGCCAGGGCCGACGAGGAGGGTGCAGGCGTCGTGGTGATTTCCGCAGAG
>JADFLK010000314.1 GCA_022564455.1 Bacteroidota bacterium | reverse complement strand
GGATATCGGATATCGGATATTAGTCTTCTGACCCCTGACTCCTGACCCCTGGCTTCTGCCCTCTATCCTCCGCCTTCTGCCCTCTGCCTTCTGTTCTCCGTCTTCCGCCCCCTGCCCCCTGACTCCTGATCCCTGACCTCCGTCTTCCGTCTTCTGTCCTCCATCCACCATCCCACCTGCCCGAATCTCCACCTCCACATCCGGCTTACGCCACTTCCAGAGGGTCTCAAGCACTGCTGCGACATAGGCCAACCTGCCGCCGAGGGCCTTGTACCGGCGCGTGGCTTTTGCCGTCGCTGCATCAAAGCCGGTGCCTACACAATTGACGAACATTCCTTTATACTCGGTCAGCAAGCCATCCTCCCCCTTCTCCTGCCAGCGGATGCGGCCAACGTCCACGGCCACGGTATCTGCGCTGAGCATAGCCGAAAGAGCTTTGTCAAACTCCGTTGGCATGCCGATGGCCTTCGCAAAGTCGTTGCCCGTACCGGCTGGGATGATGCCCATCACGGCCTCCGTTCCGAACACGCCACGCGCCACCTCCTGCACGGTGCCGTCGCCGCCTACGGCAACGACGACGTCGTGGTTCTGCGCTGCTTCCCGCGCCAGCTCTGTGGCGTGGCCAGGCTCCTCCGTTTCCAGGTAGGTAAAGGGTAGATCCTTTGCTCGAAGTGCTCGCTCCAGTGAAACGCGAAGGCGTGCAGCACGGCCGTTTCGGGCAGCGGGATTCAGAACGAAGGCGTAGCGCATAAGCCCGATGTAAGGCGACCCAGTGTAAGGCGACCCTAGTGTAAGGCGCCCCACCCGGAGCGACCTCAGCGTAAGTTACCGTACGAATCGTTTTCTCCCGCCTGTGCGACTCCGCCACCCCTCCCTCCTCATTCTTGCCCTGCTTACGCTGGTTGGTACGGCCTGCCAATCTACCGGCCCGCCGGAGGGTACCGAGGTTGTGCTTACCGACGCGACAGGGCGATCCGTGCCGCTCGGGCTCCCGGTTGAGCGCGTTCTTTCGCTGGCGCCGAATCTTACGGAGATCGTCTATGCGGTGGGCGGTGGAGATCGTTTAGCAGCTACCAGCCAGGCGGATAACTTTCCGCCCGAGGCCGGAGACCTCCCGCAATTCTCGACGTTTCCGCTCGATCACGAACGCATTGTGGAACTGCGCCCCGGCCTCCTGCTCGCTACGGACGAAATCAACAGCCCAACAGACGCCGACGCTTTGGCCGAAGTAGGCATCCCTACGTATTTCTTCTCGTTCAGCAACATTGCGAGTATTCCAGCTGCCATGCGCCTGGCCGGCGAGTTGCTGGGTGTAGATGGCGAGCCTGCCGCCGCAGTCTTCGAAGCCACCATCGATTCGGTTCGCGCGGCGGTGGCGGGTCGCTCAAAACCACGAACACTGCTCCTCATCGGGGACGATGTACTGTATGCCTTCGGGCGCGAGTCGTTTGCGAGCGAGGCCGTCCGCGCAGCCGGTGGCGACAACCTGACGGACGCCTTTGAGGGCCGCGCCGCCGTGCTTTCGGACGAGTTTGTGCTGGAGGCTGAGCCCAATGTTATCATCGTGTTGACGGACGATGCCGACTACACGTCTGAGCAGCTTCTGGCTAAGCACCCCGCGTGGAAAATTGTACCGGCCGTGCGTAACGGCCGCGTGCATCCAATTCATCCCGATTTGCTCAGCCGCCCAGGCCCCCGCCTCACGCTTGGGCTTGCTCAACTGGCCTCGCTACTCCACCCGGATCTCTTGCCCATCCGCCTACCTGATAGCACGGAGGCGGAATGAGCCGCTCGGTACTCCTCTGGATCGGCCTGGGCGTCGGGGCTGTCATCGCCGTGATTGCCGCGCTGGCGATTGGCAGCGTCTCCGTAGCACCGGGAGAAGTCTGGCGAGCCCTCGCCCACGGCCCAGGCGACGGCGCGCCGAACCCCACGGCGCACGCCATTGTCTGGCAATTGCGGATGCCCCGTGTACTACTCGCGCTCTCCGTCGGTGGCGGTCTAGCCGTGATCGGCGTGGCCATGCAGGCCCTCATCCGCAACCCCCTTGCCGAGCCGTACATCCTTGGCGTATCGAGCGGCGCGAGCGTAGGCGCGTCGGCCTTCTACCTTGGCTTCCTGCCGCCGTTGCTCTCCAAAGGTTTGTCGATGCCACTGGCTGCGTTCATCGGCGCGCTCGGGGCTATTACCATTGTGTTCTTTGCCGCGCGTACCGGCCCGCGTCTTTCCACTACCCGGTTGTTGCTCGCCGGCGTCGCCGTTTCATCGTTTCTGGCCGCCATCACTGCATTTATAACGTATGCGTCGCCGTCGCCGGATCGCATCCGAACGGTGCTTTTCTGGCTGCTCGGTTCGTTTCAGGCAGCGAGATGGAGTACGGTCTGGCTACCGCTCGTTGTGTCGGTGGGTGGGATGGTCGTGTTATGGGTCATCTCCCGCCCGCTGGATGCGCTCGTCACCGGCGAAGAGCCCGCGCGGTCGCTGGGTATCCCCGTCGAGGCCCTCAAGCGCGGCCTGATTCTCCTCGCCGCCGCGGTTACCGGCGTACTGGTTGCGGCATCGGGTATCATCGGGTTTGTGGGATTGATCATCCCCCACGCCATCCGTTTTCTGGTAGGCGCGAGCCACCGGCGTGTCATCCCGCTCGCGTTCGCATCGGGCGCACTTTTTCTCCTCATTGCCGACCTCGTCGCCCGCACGGTGCTCTCGGGACAAGAACTGCCCGTCGGCATCCTTACCGCCATCTGCGGCGTGCCGTTCTTTTTGGTGTTGCTGCGGCGAACACGGATGCTCCCGAGTTGATGGGCCGGCTGTTCGTTGCGCTCAGGCTTCCGCCCTCCGTCCGCAGGGCATTGACGGAGTGGCGCGTTGAGATCCCCGGAGTTCGGTGGACGCCGCCCGAGCAACTCCATCTGACGCTTCGGTTCATCGGATCCACCAATCCGTCTCCAGTCAAAGAAGCGCTTCTCAAAGTCATTTCCCCTCCTGTTACGGTCTCCTTCGAGCGAGTGCGCCTCTTCCCACGTTCTTCAAAGCCGAGAGTGCTTGCAGCCACCGTCTTGATCACACCCGAGCTGCAAACACTCCACGCTCGCATAGAAACCGCGCTCGAACAGGCCGGAATCGATCGGGAAGGGCGACCGTTTCGCCCGCACGTCACGCTGGCACGGTGCAAGAATGCAGATCCGGCCTCACTGAAGGCCATCCTCGAAGAGACGGGTCTACAGGCGAACGCTTGCGAACTCGACGCCTTTCATCTCTTCGAAAGTTTCCTCCATCCTGAAGGACCAAAGCACACTATCCTGGAGAGCTACCCGCTGAGCCAGTAACCTCCACGCTACCGAATCCCAAGCTCCAAGCTCCAAATCTCAATCCCCAAATTCAAAGCTCCAATTTCCAAATCCCAAGACCCAAGCTCCAAGTTCCAAATCCCAAATCCCAAATCCCAAGCCCGATACTCCAAATCCGATATCGACA
>JADFLK010000313.1 GCA_022564455.1 Bacteroidota bacterium | reverse complement strand
GCTTGGCGATGCGCTCCAGCAGAAGCTCGATGGTTTCATGCTGGCTGATCGCATCGACCGCCCACTCTACGTTCGCTTCTCGGACGCGCCCGAGCATCTTGTGCATGTGGATTTCGCGCGCCGGGTGGTCGCTCCTGCTACGGGGGTGGAAGAGGAGCATTTTTATGAGTTGGCCGCACCGTCCTGGGAGCTGAAGCGTGTGCTCGACGGCGTGCTCACGTGGGAAGATTTCGCGCTCACGTTCCGGATGCGCCTCAACCGCGCCCCCGATGTGTACCAGACGCTGATGCAAGGCTTCCTCGTTATGGAGCCCGAGGATCTGAATCCGTTCTGCGCACACATCCTCGAGCTGGAGAGCCGCGCCGAGCGGATTGTCGTCGAGGCAGGGGGATGCAGGTACTCGGTCAACCGCTTCTGCCCCCACCAAGGCGGCGACCTCGAAGAGGCGTGGGTGGAGGAAGGCCGTTACCTGGTTTGCGCACGCCATCGATGGCGGTTCGACCTGCACAACGAGGGTCTCGCCGAACAGGCAGACGCTTCGATACACGCGATTCCATTGGAGGAAGATTGAGGTACCCGGCGGCGTATCTTCCGCTCCTCCACACCCGCATTTGCCAACACCGATGGCCGGCACGCCCGTCAACAACGCTGCCCCGAACGAGCGAAAGCTCAACTTCTGGGAGCGCCTCTACCTCCCGGAGATTTTCAAGGGGATGAAGTACTCGGCGAGCAAGATGAAGCTGCCGACGTACACCTTCGCCTACCCCGAAGAGCAGTTCTACCCGCCCGATTCATACCGGGGGCGGCCTGTTTTGGTGGAAGAGGAAGGGCGCCCCCGCTGCGTGGCGTGCGGCCTGTGCGCACGAAGTTGCCCGCCGCTCGCCATCTCCATGCAGGCCCACGAGGTGGACGACGACATCAAGGAGCGCGAGCCGGAGTGGTTCGAGATCAACATGCTCCGCTGCATCTATTGTGGTTTCTGTGAGGAGGTGTGCCCCGAGGAGGCCATCGTGATGTCGAAGGAGTACGACCTCACCTTCCGGCACCGCGATGAGGCCATCTTTGGGATGGAGCGCCTGCTGATGCCCAAGGAGCGCCTCAAGGACCGGCTCGATTTCCTCGAAGCCCAGCGCAACGGCCAGTACGGCGAGAAGTGGGATTACAAGAAGAGCAACAACATCCACACCCCGCGAAACAGGCTGGACTACGTGAAAGGGATGGATGCTGGGACTGCGGGAGTCTGAGGAGTAATTCGTAGCGGGTACTACGGTAAGGAGTAGCACTCGGAAATGAATACGCATTACGCAATACAATGAAGGTCAACCTCGATCAGTACCGTGACGCCCCGCACGATGCCGAGACACTTGCCGCCCGCCGCGAAGCGCTGATCGATCAACTCGGCTGGCTGTCGGACGAGGCGAAGGCGCTGGGGCCGATGCTCGCCGAGCTGCCTGCGTGGGCGCTGAACCAGGCCCCGCTACCGGACGACCGCACAGCCAAGGAGACCCTCGCTCATTTGACGTCGCTTGATCGTGAAGTCTATGCGATGTGGATAGAGCAACTGGTGGCCGACGAACATCCGACACTGGCAGAGGAGAAAATTGAAACCGATAGCGAAGCCAATGCGCACGATATCGGCGATCTGTTGGGCGACGTTCGGGAAGCCCGCAAATCACTCATTGGTATCGTTGAAGCTGTTCCCGAATCAGAGTGGACGCGAAAAGCCACGCTGGCCGACGAAGAGGTTGATCTGTTCGACCTGGCCCTGCTCATCGTCCGCCACGATGCCGACTGCCTGCGAAACCTCGCATACCGCCTCCACGAAGCCAATCTGACGGATCGGCCGTAGGGCTTGCCTAGGAGGCCGACTGTCCGTCGTCGAGCATTTTACGGGGAGAGTGTACCGCACGGGTGACACTCCTGGTGGCTAAATTGACGACCGTGGGTTTTCCGCGATACCACCTTCGTCCTCACGGTTCAGGTATGGCTTCCAAGACTGGCGCGTCATATAACGATCTCGCCAACGCATTTCAGCAAGGGAATTTCAAGCCGCTGTATTTCTTCTACGGCGACGAAGGGTTTGTGATGGATGAGTTGCAGGCGCTGCTCATTGAGCACGCGCTGCAGCCGAAGGAGCGCGATTTTAATCTGGACGTTGTCTTCGGGCCTGAGGCGACTACCCCGGACGTACTTGCCCGATGCGCCGCCCTCCCGATGATGGCCGAACGGCGCGTGATAATCGTTCGCGGTTTCGACGAGATGGACGAGAAGCATCCTGCCCGGAAGCATTCGTTCAAGAGCTACGCCGAGCAGCCGAACCCATCAGCCGTGGTGCTCTTGCTCTGCAACCGGAAGCCCAACCTTTCGCAGAACCCGTACCGCGCGCTGAAGAAACATGCCGTCTGGGCCGAATTCAAAACGCTGTACGACAACAAATTGCCGGGCTGGATCACCCAGCGATTCAAGACGAAGGGGTACCAGGCGCAGGGCGGAGTTCCGCAGATGCTTGCTGAGGCCGTCGGGCCGGAACTTCGTACCACGTCCAACGAGATCGACAAGCTGATTGCCTACGTCGGCGATCAGAAAACGATCACGGAGGACGACGTGATCCACGCGGCGGGGCACTCGCGTGAGGCCAACGTATTCGAACTCCAGAAGGCTATCGGGCAGGGGGCGTACGAGCGAGCGCTGTTCATCAGCGAGGCGCTGCTGTCGGGTGCCTCCAATCGGCAGGGCGAAGCCCTGATGATCGTTTCTGTGCTTGTAAGCTATTTCACAAAGCTCTGGAAGCTGACATCCTGTCTTGAAAAACGGATGCCCGAGAAGGACATGCCCGGTCATATTGGCGTGTCGCCCTACTTCCTCGGCGAGTACCTCCGGGCGCTACAAACCTATAGCGCTGCTGAAATCCACCGTGCCTTCGCCGCCCTACTTGCTGCCGACATGGAGTTGAAAGGCGGCTCAGAGCGAGATGGGCGTCTCATTCTGACGCTTGCACTCGGCCGTCTGTGCACCCGCAGCCCTGCTTTTTCCTGAACCCGAGCCTTCATCCTTCCGTGATGTACTAATCTGCCCGATTCAATTGTTTAACTGACAATTCGGGCACGGTCCTTGACTTCCAGAGCCTATCTGACAGAGTTTCGTTCCGGGATGGGCTGTTCGCTCCGAATCTCCGCCCTCGCGTACCGCCAAACCCACCACCGCCAATCCTAAGGTGCATCCATGCCGAACACGCTGAAGAAGCAATCCTTTGCTAAGGCCTCGCGCTCCCGTTCGCGTGCCAAAAAGCACTTCGACGTTCTCGTCCAGATGAGCGACGAGGATCTGATGTCGCAATTTCAGGCGGGTACGGTCGAGGCGTTTGATATCCTCGTCAGCCGGTACAAGGATCAGCTGACGAACTACATCTACCGTTTCCTCGGCGATATGAAGGAGTGCGAATATCTCCTGCAAGAGACTTTCCTCCGCGTGTACCGCAACCGCCACTCCTACCGCCGGATCT
>JADFLK010000312.1 GCA_022564455.1 Bacteroidota bacterium | reverse complement strand
CTACGTGACACCCGAGCGGCTGCGAACGGACCTTTTTCTGGCCCGTGCCGAACGCCTCCCTGTGGCACTTTTGGCCGTGGATGAGGCTCATTGCATCTCGGAATGGGGGCATGATTTCCGCCCGTCATATCGGCAGATTGCCGAGGTTCGGCCGCTGCTAACGAGTGCGGAGGGCCGCCCGGCACCCATTCTTGCGGTAACGGCTACAGCTACGCCCGCCGTCCGCAGAGACATTGTGGAACAGCTTGCACTGGAGGAGCCGTGCGTAGTGGTGCGAGGCTTCGACCGCCCGAACATCGTCTGGAGCGTACTGCGCGAAGAAGACAAGCGCGGCAAGCTGATCGAGATTGCCAACGCAGTGCCCGGCAGCGGCCTGGTGTATGCCGGGACGAGGAAGCGAGCCGAGCTCTGGGCCGAGGCGCTGCGAGAGGAGGGGATTCCCGCGGAGGCCTACCACGCGGGGTTGGATGCCGAGACTCGCTCCGGCGTGCAACAGAGGTGGCTTGAAGGGAGCACGCGGTACATCGCGGCCACCAGTGCGTTCGGGATGGGTATCGACAAACCAGACGTGCGCGTGGTCGCCCACGTGGCGCTTCCGCCAACACTCGAATCGTACTACCAGGAGGCGGGCAGGGCTGGGCGCGACGGCGATCGGGCTCACGCCGTGCTCCTCGTCACCAGGGGCGACGACGACCTGCCGCGTACCTTCGCCGAGGAAGGCCATCCGGACGCCAAGACTGTGCAGGTGGTTTATGCGGCCGTAGGGAGTATTGGCCAGATTGCTATCGGTAGCGAGCCCGATGGCCCTGTTTCGGTGGATGTCAGAGCGGTTGGCCGCCTTGCGGGCGTCACGTCCATGGTCGTGGCCTCCGCCGTACAGCGGTTGGCTACGGAAGGGGTTTGGCACGTGGCTCCGTCTCGGCCGAATCGGGCACTCGTGCGGGCAATGGGCGATCCGGACGTGCTCCGCGCGTACGCCGCACGCCTCGCCGAGAAGGGGAATGCCCTCGCTGTGTTTGTGGATGTCGTGCGTCGCATCCTGCCTCCTGAAGCTTACTCGGGCTGGGCAGAAGTCGATTTGAGGTATCTGGCGAAGCGTGCGGAAATGGAGGCCGGCCGTGTGTTGGATGGCCTCCTGTTCCTCGCCGAACGCGATTTGCTTGAGGTTTTGCCGCCCGCCTCAGGCCTGCGTGTGGTGTTCAACGGCCCGCGAACAGAACGGGTTGTTCTCGACGCCAGGGCGCTCGCCCGATCGCGGCGTAGGGCGTTATCGCAACTCGAGGACGTGATCCGCTACAGTCAGTCTCTGACGTGCAGGCGACAGTTCTTGCTGGCCTATTTCGGCGAGCGTTCTGCGGCACGCTGCGGAACCTGCGACGTGTGCCTTGGGCGCCACCGGCCACTTGTGGTGACGCCCAAGGATGAAAGCCTCCTTCGCCGCATTCTCAACCATGTAGAAGATGGGGATGCCCGCGAAGCCTGGCTCGAGGAGGAAAACCTCTCGGCGAATCGTCGAGATGGTTTGGGGGATTGGCTTGTCAACGAAGGGTATCTCAACGTCGTGGATCCGCTGACGGATACTCTTGCACTCACGCCAAAGGCATTACGATTGCGTGAGAAGGACACCCCAGACTGAATCGCTCATGTCGGAACTGCTAATGCGAGAACGGTGGATAATTAACCGCAATCAAAAAGGGCGCGAGAGAAACCTCCCGCGCCCTTGCCAAACCATGTGTTTTGCGTAACTCTATTGCGAGAGCTGCATTGTCTCGCTGAACCGTTCGCCGGTCACCTGAAGCGTGTAGCTGCCTGACTCAAGGCCCGGGCCCGCTACTTCAAACGTACGCGTCTGGTTGGCCTCCAACGTGTCGTTGAAGATCGTCTTGACGAGGTTGCCGCCGGCATCCATCAAATCCAGGCGAACCTCCTGGCTTTCGGCCACTGTGAGTGCAACACGAACCGTTTCGGTTTCGGCATTGGTGAAGGTATTCGAGAGGCGGTACACGCTCGGCGCGTCTACTACCACAGAAACGACATCGCTGATGCGGATCGTTCCGCCGATGTACTGGATCAGACGGAACGTGTGGGTACCGGGTGACAGGGCGGGCACATCGAGCCGGTAGGGGCCGTTGGCGCCGACCTGGCCGACGGTCATAAACCCGCCGTCCTCGTGGCGCGCCTGAACCGTGAACGGCGCCGAGGCGGAACCTGCCGGCGACCAGGTAACGGTAGCTGCGCCGTCGTTCTCGTTTGCGCTGAGCGATGACAGCGACATCATCTCCGAGCTGCTCGGGCGAACGACGAAGAGGCCGCCTTCCACACCGCTGATGACGATGGTACCGCTCTCGAAGAACGGATACACACTCCACGAGCCGTTGAACTGTGCAGCGTCCGTCTCCGGGAAAACGTCGAACGCGGCGGTGTTCACTAACACGCCTTCTGCAATGCGGCTGATGTCGAGCACACGGAGGCCAGACGTGTAATTGGCCTGGTACAAGGTGTTGCCGACGACATACATGTTGTGGTCGGCCGACGTGTTTTCGGAGTTGTGGATGCCGATGAGTTCGGGTGCATCCAGGTCCGCGAGGTCAAAGATCATCGTGCGTGTGTTGGGTACGAAGCCCTGGATCTCGTCCAGTTCGTCATCCGCCAAGAAATACCGATGGTCCTCCGTAAACCAGCCCTGGTGCGTGTAACCCGGCGTTGGGTATTCGCCCTTGCCAAGCATTACCGGGTTAGCCTTATCGGTCATATCGACCACCGTAATCGTGTCTTCGTTGGAGTTCACGCAGATCTCGTGGCCCGTGTAGTCCGAATCCGGGCCATGGTACGTCACGCACTGGGCGTCGTGTGTGTAGCCGTCTTCGTCAAAGCAGCCCTCAAATACAGGATTCAACGGGTCCTGCACGTTGATGGTGTAGAGGCCGCCGGCGCATTCGCTGGCGCCAACTGCGTAGGCGTAGCCTGAGTCCTCGTTCATCACGATGTTGTGCACCCCACCGAGAGGCTGGTCTTCAGTGCCGGTGTACGTGAGGTCGGGCTCAATAACGCGCTCGGGGTCTTCCGAGAGGCCACGTAGTTGTGTCAAATCGTAGACCTGCATACCGTGGCCTGGGGCCTCGGAGACTATGAATACGTGGTTGTTGTACACTTTCATATCGCGCCACACTGAGGGCTCCGTGGAGGTCGGGATTTTGCCCAGGATGATGGGGTTGGCGGGATCGGTTACGTCCACCATGCCGGCGCCGTCGCGGAGGCCAATGATGGCGTACTCCTTGCCGGATTGAGGGTCGGTCCATCCCCAGATATCGTTGGCGGACGAGGAGCCGAAGTCGGCATTCGGCACGTGGGCGTAGAGGTCCATGTCGGTGCATGGATACTCGCCGGCCATACCGTCCGTGCAGGGGATGGGCTGGGCGAAAGCTCCAGCGCAGAATAGTGTAACAAGCGCACCGGCCAGAGCCGGCTGGGCGAAGCGAGGGAGGCGTAGCATGTAGGTCCTCGAAGTGTACGG
>JADFLK010000311.1 GCA_022564455.1 Bacteroidota bacterium | reverse complement strand
CTGCTTGTTGAAGCCGGGCGGGGGGCGTTGCCTGCTCACTATGGGGACGGGGCCGCGCCTCAGATCCGAGCAAGGGAAATAGACGTAGTTCCAGCGTGAGGAGGCCGATGGGGTCGAGCCGTACCTCCAGTGCCAAAGCGCTTCGCGCCTCGCGGCCCGGATGATCGGCGGACGGGTGGTAGCACGATGAAGGCGGCGAGAGAGGACGCGGCTGCAAGGCCAGGAATCCGGTTAGAGGCAGGTTCAAAAAACGCAACCTGAACCTCGGGGCGGATAGGCGAAAGGGAGAGTTTTTGAGCAAAAACCCTTACCCATACTCTTACCTCGTCAAAAATATAAGACTATCAAATCATTCCCATGAAAAGACTTAGGGGTCCATTCATTGTACGCCCGACAGGATTCGAACCTGTGACCTCTGGTACCGGAAACCAACGCTCTATCCAGCTGAGCTACGGGCGCATCGTGCGGGAAAGATAGGTAGGCTTCAGAGGGAGCACAATGAAACGGTTCTACTACGTAGTGCGTATTGCGTAAAGTCCAGATGATGCTGCCCATACGAACAAGGCAGTACGAACTACGCATTACGAACTAGACAACCCTTGCCCGTCCGCATCGCCTCCATAGAACCCGGATCGCTCGCCGAAGAACTCGGCTGGCAGCCCGGCGACCAGATCGTAGCCGTGAACGGCGAGGCCGTGGAGGACGAGCTCGATTTTCGCTTCAAGACGGCGGAGGAAACGCTGGAACTCCGCGTCCGCCGCAACGGCAACCTGGAAGTGCAGTACGTCACCAAAGAAATCGACGACACTTTCGGGGCGGAGTTGGAGGAGTTTCGCATCAAAACGTGCGGCGACGACTGCCTGTTCTGCTTCGTGGATCAGAACCCGGTTGGCCTCCGCGACACGCTCTACTTCCGTGACGGCGACTTTAGGATGTCGTTCCTCTACGGCAACTACATCACGGTCACCAACCTGCGCGAGCGCAATTTGAAGCGCATCGTGGAGCAGCGGCTGAGCCCGATGTACATCTCCGTCCACTGTACGGACGACGCCATCCGGCGCGAGATGATGGGGCACCGAACGCAGAACGACCGGTTAATCGAGAAACTCAGATTCTTCCACGACAACGGCATCGAAATGCACGCGCAGATCGTGCTCGTGCCCAATTTCAACGACGCCGGCGCGCTCGTCAAAACCGTTCTCGACCTCTACGAACTGCACGATCAGCTTTTCTCGGTCTCCATCGTTCCGGTGGGGCTAACACGTCACCGGCGCGAACTCACAACGCTGCGCACGGTTTCGTCTGTCGAGGCGCGCCAACTGGTGCGCATGGTGCAGCGCTGGCAGCCTTTCTTCCGCGAGCGGATCGGGCGCGGCTTCCTCTACCTGTCCGACGAGGTGTACCTGCTTGCCGGGATCGACTTCCCGCAAGAGAACGACTACGACGGCTACCCGCTCATGGAAAACGGCGTCGGCATGAGCCGCGATTTCCTGAACGAGTTCGATTACCAGCGCGAACAGTTGCCTGTCTCATTGCCCAAACCTCGCAAGCTGACGATTGCCACGGGCACGCTGGCTGCACCAATGATTGAAGAGCGCATTGTGCCGGCGCTACGCGAGGTGGAAAACCTTGAGGTAGAGGTCGTTGCTTGCGAGAACACGTTGTTCGGCGACTCTGTAACCGTGTCGGGCCTACTCAACTTCAAGAGTTTCCAGCATGCACTCAAGCCGCGGACTGGTGAACTCGGCGACCTCGTCCTGCTCCCGCCTGACAGCATCAACTTCGAGGGGCTGTTTCTCGACAACAAACCTGGCATGAGCACACCAGATGAGTTGAGGGAAGCTCTCGGCGGTGTGCCTGTCGAGGTGTTTGGCGGAGACTGGGTGGAAATGATCGAAAGAATGGCCTCGATTTGACGTCTCAGTTTGAACAGGCGCTTCAAACATAAAACCGAGGCGCCCCGCCGTACTGCGGGGCGCCTCGGTCGTCCTCTCACGGTTACTTAACGCGGGGTTACTTCACCAGCATCATTCTCCTCGACTCGGAGAATTCGCTCGTGACGAGCTGGTAGAAGTAGGCGCCAGGGCCAGGATCAAATCGTCGCGGAGATCGCCCGGGCCGTCGCCCTGCTTGTACACCACAAAGCGGCGCCCGTCGTAGCGCGCCAGGCCGTCCGAGGTGCCGAACCACATGAACCCGAGCGAGTCCTGCGCTACTGCGTTGACGTACCGGTTGGGCAGCCCGTCGGCCGTGGTGAGGTTGCGAACCCGCTCCTGCGCCGGCGCAGAAACGACGAATAGACACAGTATCAGGGAGAGAGTAGGCAGTCGGTACATGGTGCTGCCGGAGGTTCAACTGGCATGATAGACAACTCAGCGGTCACTTTATAACCTCGGGGTGGTGGAATTCACAATCCAGAATATAGACCGCTCCCTTTCCAAGGGGGCTCCCCGCGCAGCGGGGTGGGGGTTTGCGGCAAGCGAGCGAGGTGTTGTGAGCGGCGACAGCTTGAGGGTTCCTGCCATACTGCGGCTCACCCTCCGAGCTGGGCTTCGCCGTGAACGGGCATCTCGCCAACCTGCGTCTCACCCTCCGACCTCGCTGCGCTCGGCCACCTCCCTCGGAGAGGGAGGGGTTTGTTACTCGGCGTTTTCTTTCAGCCAGAAATAGATTTGGTCCAACACAGCATCCAAATCTTGCAGGATCTCATCATTGGTGAACCTGAGCACGGTGTAGCCTGATTCCTCCAGTCTGGTCTGTCGTCTGGAATCGTATTCGAAACGCTCGTCGTCGTGGCTCAGACCGTCTACTTCGATAACAAGCCTAGGCGTCGCAGCGAAGAAGTCGACAATGTAGTCGCCGATTGGTCGTTGCCTGAGGAATCGCACACCGAGCTGTCGCCTCCGTAGCCGAGACCACAGCAGCCGCTCAGGAAAGGTGGCATCCTTACGAAGTTTGCGGGCTCGCTCTCGGAGGATATGTCGTTGAACTGGCATTGGAGCCTAAATCGCTGGCGTTCATTTTACGACATGTCACAGAAACCGCTCCCTCTCTGAGGGCAACGCGGAGCGTTGCTGCGCGGGCGTGCGCGAGGACGAGCTAACTCGGTGTTGGTTGCCAGCGAGAGCTTTCGGATTACGGCTCTCCGCGCAGCGGACTGGGAGTGCGCCTCGTCCTTGCGAGGGGCATCATGCGGGCGACAGATTGAGGGTTCCTGCGGTACTGCGGCTCACCCTCCCCGCCATGCGGCGGGGCAGGCCTTACCTCGCTGCACTCGGCCACGGATAGCCCCCCGGCTTGCCTGCGCTGCGGCGCGATGCGCCGCCCCTTAAAAAGGGAGGAGTTCATTTGTAGCCTAAAACCGAAACGCCTCCATTCCCGGATAGATTGCCGCGTCGCCGAGTTGCTCCTCGATGCGGAGGAGTTGGTTGTATTTGGCGGTGCGCTCGCTGCGGGAGGCCGAGCCCGTCTTGATCTGGCCCGAGCCCGTGGCCACGGCGAGGTCGGCAATCGTGGTGTCTTCCGTCTCGCCCAAG
>JADFLK010000310.1 GCA_022564455.1 Bacteroidota bacterium | reverse complement strand
GTCAGCACCGCGAGAACTATGGGCAGAAGAGCAGTCCAACGCATGGTGGGCAATGAAGAAAGGCCGAAGGCGTCGTCTGAGCGGACGGATCAGGCCAAGCTACGGCAATCGAGCGAATTGGAAGATGTAGTTTGACTTTCGATTGTCAGCCATCGCGCATGAAATCCTACCTCGAACAACAGATCCGCACCGCGCTTTCGGGCCTGGAAGGCGCGCCCGATGACTTCGATCCAAGCGACGTAACCGTTGAGTTTCAGACGCCCAGCAACCCCGATCACGGCGATCTGGCGACGAACGTGGCCATGCAACTGGCGCGTCCGCTCCGCCGCGCTCCGCGCCAGATTGCCGAGGCGCTTGTAGAGGCCCTCACCCTCGATCCGAAACGGATTGAAGGGGTAGAGATTGCCGGGCCGGGCTTCATCAACTTCCGTTTCTCGAATGCCTACCTCGCGGATGGCGTCGCCCATATTCTGGAGGAGGGCGAGGCTTTCGGGCGCACGACCGAGGGAGCAGGCAAGACGGCCATCGTGGAGTACGTATCCGCCAACCCGACCGGCCCGCTTACTGTGGGCCACGGCCGCAACGCCGTCCTCGGCGACACCATCGCCAACCTCCTCGAATGGACGGGCTACGACGTAACCCGCGAGTACTACTTCAACGACGCCGGGCGTCAGATGCGGGTGCTGGGGGAGAGCGTTCTGGCGCGGTATGAGCAGCTTGTCAATCCCGATAACCCAACGAAAACTTTGGAGGATGGTACGGTTGTTCCAGAGAATTTCCCGGACGACGGCTATCGTGGCGGGTACATCGAGGCCATCGCTGAAAGTGTCCTCGCGGAGCACGGCGAGGGCGTGCTGATTCTGGAGGATGTGACTGTTTTCCAGGAGGCTGCCAAGACCGCCATTTTCGCGGATATCGAGGCCACGCTGGCCCGCATGGACATCCGCATGGACAAGTTCTTCAACGAGCGGAGCGTGTACGACTCCAATGCCGTGTGGGATCTGGTGGAGAAGCTCCGTGAGAAGAACCTGATCTACGACAAGGATGGCGCGGTCTGGTTTGCCACCGGCAAGCTCGGCAAAAAGAAGACGGACGAGCACGGCGAGCACGAGGTGGATACGGTGCTCGTCAAATCCTCCGGCGAGCCCACGTACCGCCTGCCGGACATCGCCTACCACATGGACAAGCTCGCGCGGGGCTTCGACAAGATCGTGGATGTCTTCGGCGCGGACCACATTGCCACGTACCCGGACGTGCTGCGCGGCGTGGAGGCTCTCGGCGGCGACGTCTCAAAAATCGAAGTCGTGATCTACCAGTTCGTAACGCTGATTCGAGACGGAAAGCCCGCGAAGATGTCTACCCGCAAGGCTACCTACGTTACGCTAGATGATCTGATGAAGGAGGTAGGTGCGGATGTGACGCGCTTCTTCTTTCTGATGCGCTCGCCCAATTCCCATCTTGAGTTCGACCTTGATCTTGCGAAGGAGGCCGGCGAGAAGAACCCCGTTTTCTACCTCCAGTACGCCCACGCGCGTATCTGCTCGATCATCCGCAAAGCTGGGGAGGTGGGGCTGTCGCTCCCCGCTATGGCGGGGCGGGCTGGCGCCGAGCCCAACCTCTCGCTGCTGGACAACGAGAGCGAGGTCGCGCTGATGAAAGAACTGCTGCGTCTGCCCGAAGTCATCGCTCAGTCCGCCGACATCAAGGAACCCCACAAGGTGGCCACGTACCTCCGCGAAGTTGCCACGGCCTTCAACCAGTTCTACCGCGACAGCCACATCATCGGCGCCGACTCGGAAGCGTTGGGCCTCGCCCGCCTCCACCTGGCCAAAGCCGCCCAACTCGTCCTCCACAACGGATTGACGGTGCTGGGCATCAGTGCGCCGGAGAAAATGTGATGTGGAATGCTGAACGGCGAAGGATGAACGGTGAAGGGTGATGGCAGACGCGTGGGCGTTGGTCGCGACGATTCCAGCGCGTAATTTGAAGACGCAGACAGAGATCTTCAGCCTTCACACTTCATCATTCAAACTTCAGCCTGTGCCTTTGCCCTACACCCTCCGCGAAGGCCTGGCCGGGTTCAGCCGCGCCAAGTTTTCGGCAGCGATGGCCGTCACGGCGCTCACTGTTGCTCTCGTTCTCATTGGGCTCGTGGGCCTTCTTTCGTGGCAGGGACAGCAGGTGGCCGAGTGGGTCAAGCAGCGCGTGGGCGAGGTGCAGGTGTTCCTCGAACCGGCCAACGACACCGCGATAGAGCGCCTCCGGACCCGCCTCGAAGGAGAGGTTGGAGTCGAATCCGTGGAGTACATCTCGACGGCGCAGGCGGCCGAAATCTTCCGCGAGGAGTTCGGCGAGGAAGCGTCGCTGTTCGACGACGAGCTGTTTCTGCCGGCGTCGTTCCGTGTCCGCCTCGATCCGGCGCACGCCGTCTCGGACAGCCTCGTGCAGTTTCAGCAGCGGGTCCAGCAGTGGGCCAAGGTGGATACGGTAGCGTTCGAACGGACGCTCCTCAGCCGGGTGGAGCGCAACGTGCGCATCTACTCGTCGGTGGGGTTGGGGATTGGCCTGCTCGTCGTTCTGGCGGCCTTGCTGCTCGTCGGCAACACGGTGCGGCTGACGATTTATGCGCGGCGGCTGCTCATCCGAACCATGAAGCTCGTCGGCGCTACCGACGGGTTTATCCGGCGGCCGTTCCTGGTTGAAGGCATTCTTCAAGGCTTCCTTGCCGGTGTGCTGGGGGCCTTTATTGTGTGGCTGCTCTACACAGGTTTGCAGGGATTGGTTGTGGGCCTGGGCGCCGAGGGCTGGCCCGGAGGATCGGCCTTCCTGACCCTGTTCGGGCTGGTTCTGCTCGGCGTTCTGCTCGGCTGGCTGGCCTCGTGGATCGCCGTCCGGCGGTTCATCAAGAAGGTGCGGCTGTCGTAGGGACGCCGAATGGGATTGCGCCGCTGGTGGATGTTGGCCAGGTTTCGCCGAACCAGTCATGCCCTCTCTGCGCCTTCTACCAGTTGCGGTTTTGCTACTCACCATGAGTTCAGCGAATGCGCAAAATCCTGTTGTCGTTGTGCAATCTGCCTCCGTCCGGCCGGTAGTGGAGGTACCGAGGCCGTGCCGTAAGTGGCCTGGATATCTGCTCGTACTCATTGGGTTGGAAGAGGCGTGCTCTCAAACAGACGTTGTTTATCATGCGTTTGCGTGTTTGTTTCTTATTGAAAACCCAAAGGTGAGACAGGCAAGACTTCTGCAAGAGCTCCTACGAGAGCACATGCTGTCGGCCCGGTTCGTGAGCGAGTTCGTTGAAAGTGCTCAGGAGGATGTGGTCTTCGTCGCGCCGCCAAGCGTGCTGCTTTTTTAGCAGGCAATAGGGTTTTAGGGTAGGTCGTTGAGGCAGGGCAACGAAGTCACTCCCTCGTTGTCCCTAATCCAACTGCTCACCTTCCCGATCCCTGTCATGCGCCGTTCGTTTTCGCCTCATGCGATCCTGTTCCTGATCCCCGTTTTTGTTTTTGCCGCCTGTGCTGATCGCACGCTAGAAAGTCCCAATGAAG
>JADFLK010000309.1 GCA_022564455.1 Bacteroidota bacterium | reverse complement strand
CCGCCAAGATCGCTCGAAACGTTCCCCTGCGAAGCACCCGGCACGATTTGGGCGTTGGTAGCTCGCACCATTGTGCTCGTCATGCCGATAGGCTCGAACACGTTGGTTCGCATCCAGTCGGGGAACGTTTCTCCAGAGACCCGTGCTACCACTTCCGCCAGCAAGCCGAACCCGGTGTTGTTGTAGTTCCACTCCGATCCAGGAGAGTTTTGCAACTCGGGCTGCCGCTGGATGAGCTCGATCAGTTCCTCGCGCTCAATCCCATCACCGATATCGAGCCGGCGGCCTCCCATCGAGAGCGTGTTCAAGAACTCTCGGTACCCGCTGGTGTGTGTAAGGAGATGCCGGATGGAGACCGTTTCGCCCAAGTGGGGCAACTCCTCGATGTACTCGCGGACGTCGTCGTCTAGATTAAGCTCGCCCCGCTCGGCCAGCATGGTGATGGCGAAGGCCGTGAACTGCTTGGATGTGGATCCGATGTTGGTCGGCGTAGTGACCGTAAACGGGATATTATATGTGAGGTTGGCCATACCGTAGGCCTTCGAGAAAGCGACCTCGCCGTCTCTCACGATACCTACTACCACACCCGGCGAAGTGTCGTTGTCGAATGCAGCCATCAGTTGGTCAACGACGGCAGCAGGCTCGGTGGCGACGGGTTCGGCGCGGTCGACCACTAGCGCATAGTCGCCCTCCTCCTCTTCGAAAGGACTTATCACGATCCGGTATTCGCCTGCTGCCTCGGCTTCAAACTGAAAGTTGTCCGCGCCTCGCCCCGAAATATCAACACGATTGACTTGCTCACCATCCGGGCCGGAAATCACAATCACCACATCAACAGTGATCTGGTTCGCCCAACCGGCAACAAACTGGTCGGCATCGAGAAGAAGCGTGTAGACATCCTCCTCATCGTGAACGAGGGAGCCGTCCACCGATTGGCCGACGGTGAGTTCGATGGCATGCTGGGCAATGGCCGACTGGCCGGTAACCAGCAACAGGGCAATAACAAAGGCGCGCATGATGGTAGAGGCGTGGGTGAGAGAGATCTGACCTGTACGGAAGGTAGATGGGGTGGTTACGGATGGGTAGACCCGAGGAGGCTGTTGGAAAACGTGCTCCCCGCAATCCCGCAAGCCTGCGGGACGGGGCAGGATTGTCGTAGGCCGCATGACATATTTCAACAGCCTCCTATATGCCCAGGCGCTCCAGCGGCCAGACTCGGACTTCCAGTTTTCTGGCGAAATGCAAGAGTGGCGGCGTCTCCGGTAACGGGATGCCGAGAGGCGCTACCATCGTATTGGCTTCAATCTCGGCCTCCGCACGTTGAAGCGGCCACGGCGGATGGTGGATTTCGGCGCGGTAGAGATCGCCCGTCGGATCCTGCGCGTACAGGCAATACCGCTCGGTGAGCCAGTGGTCAAGTGAGCCCGGCGTAGCCTCGAAAACGTCTGAGGTGGAGTAGTAGGAACAAATGAACTCCGGCGAGTGGGCGCCATTCGTTCGCCGCGTCGCGTACCGGACTTCTTCCCCGGCAAGGTCAACCCGCAT
The DNA here is from genome assembly GCA_022564455.1 of Bacteroidota bacterium. The sequence goes on along the minus strand of JADFLK010000309.1, from coordinate 2,010 downwards.
CCGGGCTTTGTGGTACGGCAGGTGGAAAAACCTCCGCGCCGCCCACACAGCCAGCGGATTTCTTGTATCCAGGCTGAAAAACCAGATGCCTGGTTTGCCGTCGGCCTCCACGTAAGTGCGAACGTTGATTTCAGGGAAGCGTAAGACGCGCGGCAACGGCGGCACGTAGCGAGGCCGGACATTCAACAGAAACGGAACCACACCTATCCAAGCCGAGCCATCGAACTCCTGCACCTTGAGACCTTCCGGAATGAGGGGGCGGAGCTTATCGGCCGGAACTCGCCAGTGCGCGAAAAGCAGGTGGCTCCACGTCTGCGCCCACCGCCAGCGACGGGCCGGCAGCGGCCACGGACGCTGATTGGTAGTCGCCCATAGGTGTCTCCGTGCTACAACGTCTCTATCAGGATCTCCCACAGTACCTCCCGCGGACGAGCAATGATGACACTCCCTTCAACGACAACAATCGGGCGTTGCAACACGATGGGGTGTTTCATTACGAAGCGCTTGAGCTTGGGAAGCTCTACCGTGTTAATGTCGAGGCCACTGCTGGTCCATTCCTTTTCATGCTGCCGAACGAGATCGGAACGAGGCCCCTCGTAGTCGTCGAATATCGTATCGACAAGCTCTTCCGAGAGCTCACCGTCCATGTACCGAATCGTGTCCCAGGAGAATCCCCGATTCGCCAGGTGCATGGACAGCGCGCTGCACTTGGCACAGGTATCGTTGTAGATGAAGATCATTTACTTCGGTTTAGATCCATCGCCGCACCTGCTGCTTGTAAGCGCGATAGGCATCGCCAAATGCCTCGGCCAGATAGGCTTCCTCCTTCTGAATAACCAGCTTCCAGAGCGCCCATAGCGCGAGGGGCAGCATCACCATAGGCCAAAGGGAGTTGGCCCACCGGGTGAAGCCGAGGTACATCAGCGTTAGTCCCACATACATCGGATTGCGGCTGAAGCGGTACGGCCCGTGGGTGATGAACTGAGTGACCGACTGGTTCGGAAGCACGCCGGTCCGCGCCCGCGCGAAGGTGAGGAATCCCCAGAGGCCGAAGGCCGCGCCGAGGCCAAGCAGGCCCCACTGTACAACAAGCAGGGACGTAGACCCCGCTTGAGGCACGAGGGGTAGGGGAACGAGCGCATCCAGGCCGTACCCTGCGAGGAAGCCTGCGAACAGAATGAGCGGCGGTGGAGCGAGGATGGATGGAGCGGATTTCGACATGCCGGGGGCCTACCTGGAAGCGCCTATGTGTAGCTCGCCGCGTCGTTTCGCCAGCTCAATCTGCTTCTGGCGTTCCGCAAAACGGTGCTCGCGTTCCTCCGAGTGCCCGTCATAACAATACGGGCAACTGACGCCCTTTACGTATTGGTCTGACCGCTTCTCCTCCTCGCTGATGGGCATCCGGCAGGCGAAGCACTGGTCGTAGGAGCCCTGCTCCAGCCCGTGCTTCACCGCCACGCGCTGGTCGAACACGAAGCATTCGCCCTCCCAGAGGCTGTCCTCTTCGGGCACGGTTTCGAGGTACTTGAGGATGCCGCCTTGCAAGTGATAGACGTCCTCAAAACCTTCTGAGCGGAGGAAAGCTGTCGATTTCTCGCAGCGAATGCCCCCCGTGCAGAACATCGCCACCTTCGTTTTATCGCGGCCGGCAAACTGCTCGCGGAGCCAGTCGGGGAGCTCCCGGAAGCTCTTCGTTTTCGGGTTGATGGCGCCGCGCAAGGTGCCGATGGCCACCTCGTAATCGTTCCGCGCGTCAATGAGGACCACGTCGGGGTCGGAGATGAGATCGTTCCAGTCCGCCGGCTTCACGTACGTTCCGGCCGTCGCCGTCGGGTCGACCTCGGGCACTCCCATCGTGACGATCTCGCGCTTGAGGCGGACCTTCATCCGGTAAAAAGGAGGCTCCTCCGCGCGCGACTCCGTGTGCTCCAGATCCGCCAGCCGTTCGTCTGAACGTAGGAAGTCCAGCACCCTCCGGATACCTTCCGGCGGGCCGGCAATCGTCCCGTT
>JADFLK010000308.1 GCA_022564455.1 Bacteroidota bacterium | reverse complement strand
CGGGGTATGTCGTATTGGCTGGGAGTTTCGTAATGAACCGCAACGAACCCCCTCCCACTGCTACGCAGGGTACTCCCCTTGTATGTTACAACCGAGGGTTGTTTTGACCCTCCGAGCCTGTCGGCGGTCAGCCGTCGACAGGCTGAGTAACCGCCTCCAGCCCCAACTCAATCGTACGCAACTGAAGCCGTACGGCGGTTTCGAGATCCAGAGCCCGCAAGCCGTACGTCGCGACCCGATCCGACAGGTCTTCGCCCTTTTGCGCCGCGAGCGTCAGCTCGGGCAGCTCTTCTTTGAATCGGTTGAACAGCCCGGGAACGCCGGGCTTGTGGTCGTACTCTGCAGCTAAATCGAAGAGCGGTAGCTCAGTGACGAGACACAGTGTGGTTTGCCCGGTTTTCGGGTCTTGGCCTGTTTGGACAGCCATTTCCATGGAGGAGAAGAAGAACTTCTCAGCCGTCTCACGATCTCCTATTGCCTCGAAATGCGCTCGCATCGCAGTGCCCTCGGGCGTTGACCAGAATCCCGGGCCATAGTAGCGAAAACCTTTGTCACCGCCTCGGTCGTGGTCGTGGAGGCCTAAGCCCGAATCGTTCAGCGCCGTTGCGAAACCCTTCATTAAATCGTGGGCTTGCTCGCCCCACCGTTTCTCGATGAGCAGCAGCGCGCCCTCGGCAAACCCCATCCCATGCAGGCTCATGTGGAGCACAATGGGTTCGTAATCAAAGAGGAACCGGCTGGCCGCCCGGTTCTCCGGCCGCATCACCGGGTAGCCGAACTCAATGTCGCGGCCGGGTAGTTCACGCACACGGTGTGCGAGATACGCGGACAAATTGGGCCACTGTTCAATCCACTCTTGATTCCTCGCCTCCCCGTCAGGATTGACGTGGGGAATGATCCTGAACGTGAACTGCTCGAACAGCGCTTGGAGGCCCTTCCCTTCCGCGAGCCAGTCGCGGGCGGCGAGGCCCTCCAACACAAACACACGCAAAGTCTCGGGGCCAACGGGCTCATCTGCGTGGGCGCCGGCAACCAACGTGACGAGGCGTGGCCCGTATCCAAGCGTGATACCGGCTATCTGCCTGCCCTCTTCGCTGGTTCCAATCACACGAAACCGGGCAAGGTCCGGGTTGGCCTTACAGGCGGTTTTCAATTCGTTGTACACATCCTCCGAAGTGCGGAAGCGTAGACGGTTGAGGTCGAGATCAGTTAAATGCATAGTGTAAAGCTAGCTGTGCGATGCGTAGTAGGCTCGGATGCCTATCACCCTCAATCGCGTCTACGATACGCCGTCACCATCCGACGGGCAGCGCATCCTCACCAAAGCAACTCTGGCCACGCGGGTTCTCAACGAAAAAGGCGGCCGTCGATTACTGAGCGAAAGGCACAACGCCATCGCATGAATTGCGTCCGTGGTTCAACTACGATTCCGAGATGTGGGAGGTGTTCAAAGCGAGTTCTTCGCCGAACTCAACGCAAACGAAGACGCGTCGCCGAACTGCGAGAGCATTTGCGCGGCGGCGCGGCCACGTTCGTGTTCGCATCCAGGGAGAGCCTGCCCCGCTCCGCGGGGAGCGGCTCAACACCGCCGTAGCGTTGAAGGAGTACCGGTAGCGGTAGGCCGACTTTTCTGCACGCGATGACCTCTTTTACCTGGAAAAAACGTTTATCAGGGCAGGCGTTGCTCTATCTCTTGCTCTTGCCACGTGCCCCGATCGAATGGTATCTGCGGGGCGCGTAGGTTTGAGCCGTCCACGCTCCCTCCTCCATCATGCCTTTCATCACTGGCCGCCCGCTCTCAAAACCAGGCGGCCGACCAGTCAACCAGGACTCGACGGCGTTCGTCGTTGCGAGAGGTATGGGGTGCTGGGTACTGGCGGACGGCCTCGGAGGGCACGCCGCAGGGGAAGTGGCTTCGCGGGTCGCTGTGGAGGCCGTGGTTGAGGCGTTCAACAACACGCTCGGCATCTCGGGAAATGCGCTACGGCACTACGTCTCGGCGGCGCAGAACGCTGTCCACGAGCAGCAGCGGCAGCGACACGACCTCTCGCCGATGAAAACCACCATCACCGTCCTCGTGGCCTCCGATGGCTTCGCGCGGTGGGTCCACGTCGGCGACTCACGGCTTTATGCGTTCCGCGACGGACAGGTCCTCAGTCAGACGGACGACCACAGTGTTCCGCAGGCGCTCGTAGCAGCGGGGGAAATCAGGCAAGAAGACATCCGAACCCACCCCGAGCGGAACCGAATTTTACGCGCACTCGGGAAACGCGGCGAGCCCCAGCCGGATGTGGGCGAACCCCTCTACATAGGCTCCGGCGACGCCTTTCTGCTGTGCTCGGACGGCTTCTGGGAGTACGTTCTCGAAGCCGAAATGGAGATGGACCTCCAGGCAGCGAAGGACCCGGATGAGTGGGTCGAAAGTATGGAGCGCCGCCTGCTTGAGCGTGTGCCTCCCGACAACGACAACTACTCCGCACTCGCCGTTTTTGTGACGTAAGCCTCTGGTCTTCTGCGCCTTATAGGCCCACTGTAATCAGAATCGCCAGCAATCATCAGGAATCCAGTAACCCATCCAACTCATCCAACGCGTCGCGAAGATCGCGGGCAGCCGCCGTCGTGGGAAGCACAGCGTTGCCCTCTTTGCCAAGCCCGACGCTCTCCCACAGGTCGCGGCGCGGAAGGTTGAGGACAACTTTCTCGTCTATGACGTACGTGCCCGCACCGTACCCAAGATCCCGCTCGAACAGGGCCGTATTCGGCAAGAAGCCCAAGTCCTCATTTGCAAGGCGGACCCCTAGGACCGACACGTCCCCGGTCGCCTCAACCTCACCGCGGAACCGAAACGATTGGCCAACCCTAAGGGTATCACCATTGGCCGGCGATGTGATTTGAACATGGATGTCGCCATCGACTTCCGTCTCAGGGCCGATCGGGCAGATCCCAGGCTCCGACGAGTCGCAGGCCGCCAGCGCAGTGGCTAGGAACAAGAGAGAGCGTTTTCATCAGTTTGTTAGCGCGCCACGCGGTACAGGCGCCCGGGCTCCACGCCTTCCAACAACAGCCGTTCGACTTTCGGCACGAATCCTTCGGTGTCTTCCAAACGATTGCTCAGTCCGAGCAAGAGAATCACCGCGATGTCGTACTGCGGAAGGTTCTGCTGGTGTTCTATATGTTTGTCCATCGTCACCATCACGTCGAACCGGCTCGACGCCACACTGAGCAGGTCGCCATTCTTCTTTCCGGTCCATCCCATCCCGCGTACGGAGCGGACTTCGTGGAGCTCACCGAACGCCCGCGTGAGCCGCCAGTTGAGTTGCTCATCGAGCAGAATCCGCATCAGGCGGGCTACTCGCGCGGCGTGACCTCCAGGGCTTCGTCGAGTGCGAGAGCAAGGAACGCCTCGGCCTGCTCGCGGCTCACACTGGGGAACCCGTCAAGAAACCGATCGAGCGGGTCGCCGGCTTTGAGATGATCGATAAGGCTATCTACAGGGACTCGGGTGCCAGTAAACACGGGCGTCCCACCCATGATGTCGGGATCAGAATGGTAAACTTGTCGCTTTTCC